>NZ_VPDK01000002.1:0-173446 GCF_013417725.1 Acinetobacter sp. YH12233 | reverse complement strand
ACTTTCAACTTTTGCCAGTGTTGATCTGTCAGCATGGTACGAGGCATAGCGAATAGTAAAATTGGGTTTGGCGATTTGATTTTACTACTTCGCTATTTTTTTAAGCTAAAAGTGTCAACACACCCTAAACATCGGGACTAGAGTTTTAAGTTTTGTGTGGTAACTCAACTGATGGCTCTAGTCCTCTTATTTTTCAAGTCAATTTTTTTATCCGCGATTCGGGTTATAATAATAAAAGCAGATTGGGTGTTTTTAATATATAGACGGCACATCAACACTAATGCACCGTCGGTTTATATCACTTCTAAAATTTAAACTTTTATATCTAAAAGCTGGATAAATTCAAATGCCGGTTCTTCATAAGGATGACTGTCTTTTAGAGCCTTAGCCACTTCAATAGCCTTTTCATCAGGTACAAGAATTTCGACCCGCCATTCTTCCACATTTTCCAGCTGGCCGATTTCCCCAATATGAGGATCTGCACCGCGCTGTGGCTTAAATTGTCCAGTTCCCAGTACTTGCCAGGCACAGTCGGTATATTCACCAATCCCACCTGCACCTGCTGCAAAGATGGCCTTCTTGGTTTCCTCCAGGTTTTCATCTGGTACGTAATAAATCAGTTTAAGCATATATCCCTACAAGTTTTTCAAGCATTTACCGTATTGTTAAGGGCTTCGGTAATAATATTCAATGCTGGATTTTGAGAGTTCTTGTTAAATGTTGCATATAGTTCTACCTGGGGTAAAGGTCGATCTGTCTGAATCACTTTCACTTCATCATTCAGGAAACGCAATAAATAATCGGGAGCAAAACTGAAACCCATCCCCATATTGATCAGGTTAATATGCTGTAGCACATTGGTCGCCCACAGCACCTGATCGTGCTTTAGCTGATCAAAGGACATCAAAGCATTCAGTCTTTCGTAAAATACAGGTGATGCATTCTGATCACACATAATAATCGTATGATTTTTCAGTTCCTGTAATTTCAGTATTCGATCGGTTGGGTGCAAATGCTTGGCTGCAACCAAGTGAATTTGCTCCGTCAATAAATGAATATTGTCAAAATCTGGATGATCCATCTGAAAACGGGTAATACTTAGATCTAGTTCAGCATTTTTTAGACGTTGAAGCTGTTCCAGACAGAACAGGCTATGCAGATGAATTTTCAGATCTGGCATGGTCTTTTTCAACTTGGCCAAAATATGTGGCATGACTTTTAGTTCGGCAACATTCAGAAAACCAATATGAATCTGGTTATTTTTCTGCTGGGCCACCTGTCGTGCTGACGCAACGGCCAATTTGGCATTTTCTAGAGCTTTTTCTGCATAGATTAAAAAGGCCTTACCTTCATCGGTTAACTGTATTTTTCGTGAAGAACGCTCAAACAGGTTAACGCCAACTTCCTGCTCCAGATCTTTAATCTGCTGGCTTAAAGAAGGTTGAGCCGTAAACAGCTTTTCAGCAGCCCTAGTGAAACTCTGCTCCTGCGCCACGGTAATAAAATAGCGTAAATGTCGAAGTTCCATAGATTGCTCACTTCAAAAAACAGGTGCTTATCATACGATTTAGGCCAACATATTGAAAATACTAATAGATCAATAGCTTATACGAAAACTCATATAATTACCTTCTATGCATGACCAGACTTTGCATCTCATACATTTATTCCTGTTTCAGGTATACACATGGTGTCTTGCATGACACAGTATTCGACACTGAATCGGGTGAAGGCTGGAGTCAGGCAGCTGAATCACTGAACTTGCCATATTTGGATGTGATTCGGATTGTTTCTCATTATGTGTATGGCACTTGGGATGGCAAGCCTGAAATTCATTAATCTATGCAATTCTGGTTAGGCCGGTTGGTTATATCGCTTGGTGTTATCAGCACAGTATTAATAATGCTTTTGATTATGTGAATACGCTGAAGGTAACGTTAAAGCAGATTCAGCTCACTGTTTAGCGATAAAAAAACCACCTCTCGGTGGCTTTTTTAAATCTGTTGATCAAGAACTCTGTAGCAAATAACTGCCTACCAAGAACAGTACCTGTAGGCCAACAACAAAACCAAATAACCACCAACCTTTCTGACGTAATTCTGTTCTATCCATTATTCTGAGCGTCTTAGCCATGTCACCACCTCATTCTTGAGTGTTGATACTGAACTGATCTATACCATCTTTCCTTTAAAGTGCATAAATATTGTGCATTATTTACACAATATCACTTCTATGCAGATATAAAAGCAAAATCTAAACCAGTTCAGCGGGAGAAAATTAAATAAATGTTTCAAACTGCTTAAAAAGCAAAAAGCCACCCACTGGTGGCAATTGATGAAGCTAGTCTAAACAAAAGTAAACGATTTTTCTAGTTTTACTAATTTCCCATAAGTTCAAATTATAAAAAAGGGCCGCTGCTGCGACCCTTTTTTTGAAGCTAAATCAGATTAACCAATAAATTTGCGAGCATTACGGAACATGCGTAACCATGCACCGTCCTGATCCCAGTCTTCTGGTTTCCAAGAGTGCTGGATCGCACGGAAGTTACGCTCAGGGTGTGGCATCAAGATAGTCGCACGACCATCTTTCGAAGTTACACCAGAAATCCCTTCAGGCGAACCATTCGGGTTCAATGGATATTTCTCAGTCGCATTACCTTGGCTATCCACATAACGCATAATCACCTGATTATTGGCATTCAATGCAGCAATGTTTTCAGCCGATGCTACTACGCGACCTTCACCATGTGCCACAGCGATTGGAAGAATTGAACCTTCCATGCCTTCTAATAATACAGAGTGAGATTTCTCTACACGAACATTGACGCTACGTGCTTCAAATGCTTCTGATTTGTTACGATGGAAACGAGGCCAAGCATCTGCACCTGGAATCAGTGGAGCCAATTGTGACAGCATCTGACAGCCGTTACAGATCCCTAAAGAGAAGGTTTCCTGACGGTTAAAGAATTTCTCAAACTGGTCACGAAGCTGCTGATTGAACAATACTGATTTCGCCCAACCACCGCCTGCGCCCAATACGTCACCGTAAGAGAAGCCGCCACAAGTGACAAGACCTTCGAAGTCATCCAGGCTGATACGACCAGCAAGCAAGTCACTCATGTGTACGTCAACTGTATTGAAGCCGACCTTATCAAATGCTGCTGCCATTTCCACATGACCATTTACACCCTGCTCACGCAGAATCGCCATATTTGGACGACGTGAGTTAATGTACGGCGCTTCGATTTGTTCGTTCAGATCAAATGTCGGTTGAGCAATCAAACCTTTGTGTGCTTTGTCTGTTACTAATGCAAATTCTTGATTTGCAGTTTCTACGTTGTCACGCAGACGCTGGATTTGATGAGAAACTTCAGTCCAAGCCACTTGCAGGTCGGCACGTTCAAGTACCAGACCATTTACAGATAACTGATCAGAGTTATTCACTGTACCTACTACAGAGATCGCATCTTTCAGAGTAGAAGTCGCGATTTCTGCTTGTAATGCTTCCCAATCTGCTTTCGCTATTTGCAGAACTGCACCGATTTCTTCAGCGAACAATGCTTCAACTGATTGGTCTTCTAGCGCTACGCCTAGACGTGCAGCAAACATCATTTCCGCAACAGTTGCCAGTAAACCACCATCACCGATGTCATGGTAAGCCTTGATCAGACCACGGTTGTTCCAGTCTTGAACCAGTGCGAAGAATGCTTTGAAGTCATCAAAGCTGTCGACATCAGGAGTCACTGAACCAATTGCTTTGTATACCTGAGCCAAGATCGAACCGCCTAAACGGAACTGACCTTTAGATAGATCAATACGAACCAGTACAGATTCAATATTTTTCAGCTCAGGGGTTAATGTCTTACGAACATCAGTTACAGGTGCAAATGCAGTGATCACGCCTGACATTGGAGAAGTAACAGATTTGTCTTCGCCTTCGTCATTCCAGGTGGTACGCATTGACAATGAGTCTTTACCGACTGGAATTGCGATGCCCAGTGCAGGGCACATTTCCATACCAATGGCTTTTACACCTTCGAACAATGCTTGGTCTTCGCCCGGTTGACCTGCAGCAGCCATCCAGTTTGCAGACAGTTTGATGTCGCTGATTTGATCAATCTTCGCAGACATAATATTTGAGATCGATTCAGCAACTGATAAACGTGCAGAAGCCGCTGGGTTTAACAATGCCACTGGTGGACGTTCACCCATTGCCATTGCTTCACCTGTGTAACCGACAAGGCTGGTTGTTGTTACTGCAGCATCAGCCACAGGAACCTGCCATGGACCAACCATCTGGTCACGTGCCACCATACCGGTAATCGAGCGGTCACCAATAGTGATCAGGAATGATTTAGAAGCGACTGTTGGGTTCTTGATCACGCGATAAATCGCATCTTTCAGATCAGTCACTTTAGAGGCATCAAAGTCATCGCCTTTACGTGCAGTAGTTTCATATGAACGGCTCATACGTGGTGTTCCGCCAAGCATCACTTGCATTGGCATATCCACTGGCTTGTTGCCGAACAATGGATCTTCAACGGTTAAATGACGCGCTTCATTTGCTTCACCCAATACCGCAAATGGACAACGTTCACGCGCACAGATCGATTCGAATAAAGGTAGAGATTCTGGACGGATCGCCAGTACATAACGCTCTTGCGCTTCGTTTGACCAGATTTCCATTGGCGACATGCCTGGCTCAAGCGATGGGATCTTACGAAGATCAAGCACCGCACCAAGCTCATGGTCATTTACCAGCTCGGGCATCGCATTCGAGATACCGCCCGCACCGACGTCATGTACAGAAACGATTGGGTTTTCATCTTCCATACGCCAGCAAGTATCAATCACTTCCTGACAACGGCGTTCCATTTCTGGGTTTTCACGTTGTACAGAAGCGAAGTCTAAGCTCTCACCCATGGTACCGCTGTCTACAGATGATGCAGCACCACCGCCAAGGCCGATCAGCATTGCTGGACCGCCAAGCACGATCAGTAGATCGCCTGGTTGAATCGCATCTTTTTCAACGTGGTCCGGACGGATGTTACCGTAACCACCCGCGATCATGATTGGCTTATGGAAGCCTTTCACTTCGCCATTGACGTTTTGTTCGAAGGTACGGAAATAACCCGTCAGCGCTGGACGACCAAATTCGTTGTTAAACGCTGCGCCGCCTAATGGACCTTCAATCATGATTTGAAGTGGAGATGCCATACGTGAAGGTTTGCCATAGTTTTCTTCCCAAGGCTGTTCGAAGCCAGGAATATTCAGGTTAGATACGGTGAAACCCGTTAAACCAGCTTTCGGTTTACCACCACGACCAGTCGCGCCTTCGTCACGAATCTCACCGCCTGAACCTGTCGCAGCACCGGCAAATGGTGCAATCGCTGTTGGGTGGTTGTGAGTTTCCACTTTCATCAAGATGTGAGCGGCCTGGCTTTTGTATTTATAAACGTGTTGACCGTTATCTTCTTGAGTTGGGTAAAAGCGTTGTGTGTCAAAACCAACAATCACCGATGCGTTGTCTTTATAAGCCGACAATACGTCTGTTGGTGATTCTTTATAGGTATTTTTGATCATCTGGAACAATGACAATGGTTGAACTTCACCATCAATCGTCCATTCAGAACCGAAGATTTTATGACGGCAGTGCTCTGAGTTAGCCTGCGCAAACATCATCAGTTCAATGTCGTTCGGGTTACGACCCAGTTTAGTAAATGCCTCTGTCAGGTAATCAATTTCCTGTTCAGACAGCGCAAACCCGAACTCATTATTGGCTTTAACCAGTGCTTCTTTACCTTGACCCAGAATATCAATCGAGTTCAAAGGTTTCGGAGCAGTTTCAGTAAATAATACTGCAGCATCTTCAATCGCATTGAAAACGCTTTCAGTCATGCGGTCATGCAAGATTTGTAATGCTTCTTTAGAAAGCTCTTTTTCACCCTTCAAAGTAAACAAAACACCGCGTTCTAAACGATGAACCGGTGTATTACAGTTGGCAAAAATATCAGTTGCCTTTGATGACCACGGTGAAATCGTGCCGACACGCGGTGTCACCAGAATCTGGATTTCATCACTTGCAGCCTGGTGCAGTTCAAATGATTGACCATCGTTGAGAAGCTGTAAAGCGGATTGCTGTTGTTGCTCGTTGAGCGCTTGGTCAAAAAGATAAACAAATTGACTTTCTAGTGATTGAACAGAACTAATTGACGATAAACGTGTGAGTAGTTGAGCTTTCTTAAAAGAAGAATGTGCAGGTGCACCGGCAACGATAAACATGCTGATTTTGGCTCCACGGGATGATCGAGCGACCATGCCACAATGTGACTTGAGAGAGCGCATATTCTACTGTGAAATATATAAATCGGCTAGAGAGGAAATGAGAAAACTCAAGCGAAAAGCTATAGCATTTTATAAATAATGCTTTTATTTTCAGATAAAAAAATTGAATGTAGTCGCACAGCTTAACACAATTTGTTAAAGAAAAATTAAAACTAGTCAAGAATAATTCAACTTAAAAATTTTGTATTATTTTTCAACACTATTGATCATATCAAGTGGTTTAAAATTTAATCTCAATTTTTAATAAAAATGAGCCAAGAATTGACTTCTTTATTATTTCTTGATCAAAAATAGGTAGCTGCGCTGCTTTTTGCCATCTGTCTGAATGATGATCAACTATATTAAATATTCAGTCCACAGACTAAGATTTTCTTTCTATCAAAATTATTGTTCTATAAAAAACAGGCCGTTTGACCTGTTTTTTATTTCAGCTCATTCTTGTAAGCATCTGCTCAGTTATGAAATTCGATAATTCATCAGAAATAGCTTAGGCAGTTTTATTTAATAAAATTCCCCCGCCTTCAATTTCTACCACACCATTTTCTCGTACATAAACTTTCCAGTCGGCCAGCAGCTCCTGTAATTTTTCTGGATAACGCTCTGCTAGATCTTCAGTTTCACCCACATCTTCTGCCAGGTTATAAAGTTGCCATCTGTTTGGGCCATTCGGTGCAGGAATAAACAAGGCTTTCCAATCCCCTTTACGCAAAGCTTTTTGTCCGAACAGCTCCCAACCCGTGATATGGTCTTCAGCATGAATATAGGCCTGCTGTTGCTGCAAATACGGCAGAATGCTTTTACCACGTAGAGGCACCAGTTCCCGGCCTTTATACTGCTGTCCCGGATGCTGGATATTCAATGTTTCCAGTAAAGTAGGCAGTAGATCCATCACCGTTAAAAACTCATGACTGATGCCATTTTGGCGTGCGAAGCCCTGATGCTTGATGAATGCCGGTGTACGAATTCCACCTTCACTGGTATGTGCTTTATATAAACGAGATGGCGCTGTGGCCGCCTGTGCCCAATGCTCACCGTACCAGACATAAGAATTACCTTTACCAATATTGTCCAGACGATTGTCATAATATTTGGCAATTACGGTCTCAATATCAGGACCAAAGACTGGTAATGCTTCCAGCTGCGCGCCTTCTGCCCCATTATCCGAAAGAAAAATAATAATGGTATTGTCGTATTGATCAGTCTGTTTCAGGTATTCAATCACACGACCAATATTCTGATCCATGCGATCAACCATTGCTGCGTAGACTTCCATGGTACGCGCCGAGAACTGCTTTTCATCTTCCGTCAAACTGTCCCAGAATTTAGTTTTTGCCAATACTGGATGAATCGTAGCATCTTCGCCTACTAAACCAAGCTCTTTGATTTTGGCTAAACGCTTCTGACGTAATACTTCAGGACCTTCATCATATACACCTTTGTATTTGGCAATATCTTCCGGATGGGCTTGTAAAGGCCAGTGTGGTGCTGAAAATGGCAAATAGGCAAAGAATGGGCGTTCTGCACGACTCTCATCATCTTGCAGATAATCTAGCAAGCGATCTGTGAAATAGTCCGAACTATAGAAGTCTTCCGGCAATGCAGTAATGTATTCATCATTTTCTGCATAGAGCCCACGAGTTACTTTCAACAGGTCCGGAATTTCTTCTTCTGGAATATCGGGTTCAAACGCATAGTGATTGGCTGCACCCGGGAGCAAGGTAAATGACTTTTCAAAACCACGGCGTGCCGGAAAACGGTCTGGAGTTAAGCCCAGATGCCATTTTCCAGACATGATGGTGTAATAGCCTGCATCATGTAACAGTTCCGGTAGAGCCGCAACCTGATCATTTAAATACCCCTCATAACCCGGTTGGCCTTTCTGTTCAGGTCGTATAGCTTCGGCCATGGAACCCAATCCTGCCAGATGATGATCTGTACCGGAAAGCAGCATGGAACGGGTGGGTGAACAGGTCGAAGCGGTATGGAAATTAGTTAAACGTAATCCTTCCAGGGCAATCGCATCTAAATGTGGTGTTTGGATCTCTCCGCCAAATGCACCCAGATCAGAAAAGCCCAGATCATCAGCGACGATGAGTAAAATATTAGGTGGTGTAGCGTGTGCTGTCGTCATATTTGGTCTGCAAATTGATTTTATTATGGTCATAATTTGCCTGAAATTGCTGGCTCAGCCCTGTCACCAAATTGACAATCTTTCGCTGTATTTCAGCTAAGCTAATTCAAAATGACATTTCATGTCGCACTGCCCTAGTGCTTTACGCTCTTTTTTGGCATGATGCAGAAAGTAGAGAACTGAATAATGATAAATGACTCAAATGCGTTGGTTGGAACTGCTTTCGACAGTTCGGATTGGTAGTAAAAAGCAGAGTACAGAACTGGCCCGTAGCCCGTTCCACAAAGATTATGACCGTATTATTTTTTCCCAGAGCTTCCGGCAGCTCAACCGTAAAACCCAGGTGCATCCTTTAACCCAGCACGATGGTATTCATACGCGCCTGACGCATTCACTGGAAGTCTCCTGTATTGGCCGCTCGCTAGGGATGTTGGCCGCAGAGAAAATTAAAGACCAGCTTCCACCCTGGGTGTCTCCAGCGGATGTGGGCGCCATCATTCAAGCCGCTTGTCTGGCCCATGATATTGGCAACCCGCCTTTTGGCCATGCCGGTGAATATGCGATCCGCGAATGGTTTGATGATGTATCACATACTGACTTCTTAAAAGATTTAAGTCCTGAACAGGAAGCAGATGTACGTCAGTTTGAAGGCAATGCCCAAGGCCTGCGGCTTCTAACCAAGATTGACTATCATCCAAATGATGGTGGCATGCGCCTGACCTATGCCACTTTAGGTGCTTATTTAAAATATCCGTGGTTGTCAAAAACCATGGCATCTCAAGTGAATTTGCCTGCCAGTAGCCGTGCCAAATTTGGCTGCTATCAGGCAGAAAAAGAGATTTTAAAGCAAATCGCGGAAGAGCTTGGACTGATCCAGCTCGGCGAGTATCGATATTGTCGTCACCCACTGACCTATCTACTCGAAGCAGCCGATGATATCTGCTATGCCCTGATTGACCTAGAAGATGGCATTAGCTTGAACATGCTCAGCTATGCTGAAGTGGAACCGGTATTTTTAAATCTGCTCGGAGATTATGGCACGCCTTCTGAAATCGGCATGCCTGACACGACCTGGCAACAGAAAATTGCTGCACTGCGTGGCCGTGTGATGAAACGTCTGGTGAATGAAGTGACGACTGCTTTTGCACGCCATCATGACCAGATTCTGTCTGGCCAGTTACAAGGCACCTTACTACAGTATTGTTCCTCAGATATTGAAAGTGGTATTAATCGTGCCAAAGAACTGGCACGTGACAAGATATTTGAACATCCGCAGAAAGCAGGCCTAGAGATCATCGCCCATCAAAGTCTGCAAAATATTTTGGATGCCTTTATTCCACTGACCACACCGCATAAAAACCTAAGCTTTAAGGAACAGCGGTTAATGTCGATTCTGCAACGTTCAGGAGCGAATTTTAAAGACAGCCATTATGACAATATCATGCAGGTGCTGGATATTATATCGAAATTCTCGGATCATCAGGCTTATAACCTGTCACAGGAATTGCAGGGTAATAAAGCCGGATTGTTATAAAACATCTTGCTGGATTAGATGCTTATTGCAGCAAAATCACCTGTTTTGCAGAAGGAGATTTTGCCTTTCCTGAAAATGCTGACTACTATGCTGCAAAACTGAATTGAGTAATGATAAAAGATGATTGGATGTCTGATTGGTGAAGTGCTGGCGCTGGAAGCACCGACTGTATTATTAAATGTGAATGGTGTGGGTTATGAAATTGATACACCACTCACCACTTTTTGCCAGTTGCAAAAAGGCCAGAAAATTACCCTATGGACACATCTGGCTGTACGTGAAGATGCACAATTACTGTATGGTTTTTTAAATGCTCAGGAAAAAACCATTTTCCGCACTTTATTAAAAGTGAACGGCGTTGGCCCGAAAATGGCACTTGGTATTCTTTCAACTTTAAGTGTGGAGATGCTGATCCATACTGTTGAAAATGAAGATATAAATACCTTGGTTAAAGTCCCAGGTGTCGGCAAGAAAACGGCTGAACGTTTGATGATTGAACTGCGCGACCGCTTTAAAGCCATGTCTGCGGGCACTGCTCCAAGCAATTCGACAGCTCCACAAATTCAGTTTATGGGCAATTCAGCCGTGGCTGAAGCGGAAGCTGCATTACAGTCCTTAGGTTACAAACCGGCTGAGGCACAAAAACTGGTGAATGCAGCCAAAGGTGAATTTACCGAAGCCAGCGACATCATCCGTGCTGCATTAAAGTCGATGAATAAATAAGCAATTTACCTATGAGCAAATTTTCAATCCAAAATTTACTTGAGCTTTGGCGACATGGATGTCGCCGGGTGAGTTGAGGTACAGGAAGTACCTTCAACTCAACAAAAGATTTTTGTTACTTTTGATCTTTCAAAAGTAAGACAACGCCTACACAATGGCAGCTAAACACAAATCATTATTTGAGGCTGTTTCCACAGCATCAAACAGCTTCGATAAAGAGATTAAGTTAATAAATATGCAAGACCGTCTCATCAGTGGTTCTGAAAAACCCGAAGATCATTTTGATCGTGCCATCCGCCCAACTTCCCTCGATGACTATATCGGTCAGCCCGTGGTGCGTGAGCAAATGGAAATCTTTATTGGCGCTGCTCGTGGCCGTGCTGAAGCTCTCGATCATACTTTGATCTTTGGACCTCCAGGGCTGGGTAAAACGACGTTAGCGAATATTATTGCCCGTGAAATGGGTGGTAACCTGAAATCGACTTCTGGCCCAGTACTAGAACGTGCGGGTGATCTGGCAGCAATGCTAACCAACCTCGAAGAAGGCGATGTCCTGTTTATTGATGAGATTCACCGCCTGTCACCCGTGATTGAAGAAATCCTTTATCCAGCCATGGAAGACTACCAGCTGGATATCATGATTGGTGAAGGCCCTGCTGCCCGTTCGATTAAATTGGACTTACCTCCATTTACATTGGTCGCTGCCACGACACGTGCTGGTCTACTTACTTCTCCACTACGCGACCGTTTCGGGATTGTGCAGCGTCTGGAATTCTATTCGGTTGATGATCTGACCCATATCGTGAAACGTTCTGCGAGTCTAATGGATGTGCCAATGACCGAAGATGGCGCAAAAGAAATTGCACGTCGTTCACGTGGTACACCGCGTATTGCCAATCGTTTATTACGTCGTGTACGTGACTATGCTCAAGTCAAAGGCACAGGTGAAGTCACTCAGGAAATGGCTCAACGTGCATTAGATATGTTGAACGTGGATAAAGATGGCTTGGATACTCTCGACCGTCGTTACCTGTCGATGTTGCTAGAACGCTTTGATGGTGGCCCGGCGGGTGTAGAAGCTTTGGCAGCAGCAATGGCAGAAGATTCAGGTACGCTGGAAGATGTGATTGAGCCTTATCTGATTCAGCAAGGTTATGTGATGCGTACTGCGCGCGGTCGTATTGCGACCAATATGGCTTATTTACAGTTTGGCATAACGCCGCCTGAGCCGAAGTAAGGGTTAAAATTCTTTTGGCTTAGCCATTTTTTATCATAAAGAAAAAGAGCTAATTGACTACTGCAATCAATTAGCTCCAAAAGCACAAACTCGAATCTTTATTATTAAGTAGTTTATTTAGCTATTATAGTTATTGCTCTTTAAGCAAATACTTAGGCTATTTCTTTTAAATTTTATCAATAATAATTATGAAATAATCAAAGCAACTTTAATGCCAAAATAGTATTTAACTTAGAGAAATAGTTGAAACTTAGATAATGAAAGATTTTTAAATCAGATACAAATTCCTTTTAATAATTCCCTATTAGTTTGAATTTTTTAAATAAAATAGACCGTTAAATTTTTATAATTACATAATTTTACAATATCTACCTCTGTAAAATTCCCTTTATCAGCAAGTACTAAAAATGAATATACCGAAAAGGTATGAAATCCATATTCAGAGGGTTTTGGTCAAATGTAGTGCATTATGTAATGCTCAGGCATCTCTTTAACTCTATTCAGATTTTTAAGGTTCTCCCTGATATGAACATGCATAAGACGCTTTCGTTTTGTCTCCCTCTTTTATTTTGCAGTCAACTGGCTTTAGCAGATTGGGTAGATGATTCTGTTAAAGCAGCCGAAGCGCATACCATCAAACTACGCCAGCATATTCACCAATATCCTGAACTGGGCAATATGGAATTCAAAACCTCGGAATTAGTACAAAAAGAATTAAAGTCCTATGGTATTGAAGTACGTAAAGGCTATGCCAAAACAGGTGTGATCGGCGTTCTAAAAGGTTCAAAACCTGGCCCCGTCATGGCATTACGTGCAGATATGGATGCCTTGCCGATTCAGGAAACGGCAGCTGTACCTTTTGCCAGCAAGCAGAAAGGTATTTATCAAGGCAAGGAAACTTATGTGATGCATGCCTGCGGTCATGATGCGCATACTGCAATGCTATTAGGTGCAGCCAAAGTGCTCGCTACCAATAAAGATAAGATTGCCGGAACCGTAGTTTTTGTATTCCAGCCAGCAGAAGAAGGCGGTGCAGATATTGATAACTTTAGTCAAGGTGATCAGATCGGCTCACGTAAAATGCTGGCTGATGGCGCACTCAAGAATCCTCAGCCTGAAGTGATTTTTGGAATGCATGTGATGGCGGGTATGCCAAGCGGCAATATTTTCTATAAAGATGGTGCAATTCTCAATAGCGCGGATCATTTACGTATACAGGTAGATGGCCATCAGGTACATGGTTCAATGCCTTGGGCAGGTCGCGATCCAATTTATGCTTCTGCACAGATGATTAATAATTTACAAAGTCTGGTAAGCCGTAAAGCTGATTTAACCAAAGGCATGGGCGTGGTCAGTATTGGAAGTATTCAGGGTGGTACCACAGGAAATGTGATTCCTAATCAGGTGAATATGGTCGGTACGATTCGTTCTAACAGTGAAGATGTCCGTCAAGGCATTTTAAAAGACTTGCCGGAAATGCTGGAACACAATGCCGCAGCCAATGATGTCAAAGTCAAAGTAGAAATTGCACCCTATGCACCTGTTACCACCAATGACAAAACCTTGACCGAATTGATGCGTCCGACTCTGGCTAAGGTGAATGGTGAAAATAAAATGCATCTGCTTGATAACAATGCTAGTGCCAGTGAAGACTTTGCTTATTATGGCAAGCTGATGCCATCATTGTTTGTCTTCGTCGGTGCAACGCCAGCCGATCAGGACCCAGCCAAAGCAGCACCGAACCATAACCCGAATTTTATAGTCGATGATGCGACTTTAAAAACCGGCGTAGAAAGTCATGTCCGTTTTATACTGGATTATCCGAAAGTAGCCAATCAGGTACAAATGAGCTGGAAGCAAAATAACAAAAGCTGATTCTTAGTTCCTCCAGCATGAGTGACTGGTCTCATTCATGCTTTTACTTCGCCGTATTAATAAGCAATTGGTCGTTCCGTACTGGCTTAGCCCCTACTCCATCCAGATTTGACATCTTGTGCCATTGGTCTCAAAGCTCACAGTGCTAAACTTTGACGCGCTAAATTGCTTGACTTTTGGAATGAATAAGGCAAATTCTAAGCCTGCTCCAGCCTCCAAAAACAAGCAATAATTTCGTAAAATCTGCATGGAACAAAACTATGGCGAATCACTTTGAATTCAATATCCGCGTCTATATTGAAGATACTGATGCGGGTGGCATTGTCTACCACGCTAACCATATTCGCTATATGGAACGTACCCGTACTGAATGGTTACGTGCTTCCGGAGTGAGTCACTACTGGCATCAATCCGACTATAACTTTGTTGTGCACAAAATTAACGTCAAATATATGCGCCCAATCCTCATGGATGACCTGATTACCGTGACTGCACGTGTCATTTCATGTAAAGCTTCATCATTTGTATTGCAACAAAATATTTATCGTGGTGAAATCATGCTTGCATCTGGTGAGGTCGAGTTGGCATGTATTAGTGCAGACATGAAACCACGTCGTCTTCCTGATGAAATCCGCGAACTGATTCATAAAGAATTGGAACAAGACTAAAAAAATTATTTGGCACACGTAACAGCTATGGCAACTCAGTTAGAATCATCTCTTCAAGTCTCAGATCTTATTTTACAAGCAAGCCCTGTCGTACAACTGGTGATGCTTTCTCTCCTGTTAGCCTCGTTGTACAGCTGGTACCTGATTGCTAAGTTAACCATGAGCTATAAAAAGGCTCAGGCTGACGACGATCATTTCCAGAAAATTTTCTGGTCAGGTGCCGAACTCAAGACGCTTTATAACAATGCCCAGCTCAATTCCAAACGTACTGGTCTGGAAGATATCTTCTATCAGGGTCTGGGCGAGTTCCTTAAACTTAAAAAACGCCATGCTCCAACTGCCCAGTCAATTGAAGGAACCGAACGTATTCTGCGTGTAGGTTTAAGTCGTGATCAGGGGCATCTTGAACAAGGCTTGGGCGCACTGGCCAGTATTGGTTCAGTTGCTCCTTATGTCGGTCTGTTTGGTACCGTCTGGGGCATCATGAATGCCTTTATTGGTCTGGCAGATGTCGATCAGGTTACTTTGGCCACTGTCGCACCTGGTATTGCAGAGGCCCTGATTGCAACGGCGATTGGTTTATTTGCTGCAATTCCTGCGGTTTTAGCCTTTAACCATTTCACATCTAAAGGTGAAGCACTGTACTCTGACCGTGCCCTGTTCGCTGAAGAAATGGTGGCTCTGCTGCAACGTCAATCTGTGGGCGCTACGCAGGACAATGACTAATGGCCATTCAACGTTCAGGACGCTTCGAGCGTATTAAAAAACCACTGAAAAGTGACATGAATGTAGTGCCTTACATCGATGTAATGCTGGTACTTCTGGTCATTTTCATGGTGACTGCCCCCATGATTACCAGTGGCATCAAGGTCGATTTGCCGCAGGCCAATGGCTTGCCAATCGAATCCAAAGATGCGCCTACGATCGTTACTTTAAAAGAAGATGGTACTTATTTTCTGGAATATAAAAATCAGACCACAGGTCCTGTCACCCTAGAGGCTTTGACGCAGACTTTGATAGAAGCGCAAAGCACTGCGGAAAGTGAAAACAAGGTCCTCAATGTCGTGATCAATGGTCATACCACCCGCCCTTATGGCGATGTGATGGCCTTGATGTCAAGCCTGCAGGATGCCGGTTTGTCCCAAGTGGGTTTACTGACCAAGCCATTAGAATAAAATATGAAAAATTATCAGAAACCACCGTTTCAAAAGAAAGCAATTGCAATTGGGTTTACGCTAGGAATCCATGCAGTTGCTTTGGTGGGCCTGCTTTTTCTGGGCATGAGTAAGCCACCTGAACCGCCAAAACAGATTAAAACGGTCTTAATTAAACCTGAAGACCTCAAGCCGGTGACTCGTGAAGAAACTGAGTTTGAAGAAACTGCACATGAAAATATTACAGAAGAAATTACCCAAACTGCTGAACCGAGTGTAGAGCCTGCACCTGTAGTGCCAACGGCAGCTGCACCGACACCTCCGGCACCGCAGCCTGCACCAGCACCCCCACAGATCGATATTCAAAAAGCTCAGCAAGAAGCCAAAGCGGCAGAGCTTGCTCAAGCCAAAGCCGCTCAGCAAGCAGCCGAAGCAGCAAAACGTGCTGAAGCCGCCGAACAGGCAAAACAGGCTGCTGCCAAAGCCAAAGCAGAGGCTGCACAAAAATCTAAAGCCGAAGCTGAAGCAGCGCGTAAGGCTGAAGTAGAAGCACAGCGTAAAGCCGATGCTGCGCAAAAAGCCAAACTTGAAGCGCAGAAAAAGGCTGATTTAGCCGCCAAGCAAAAAGCAGAGGCTCAAGCCAAGGCAAAAGCGGATGCTGCGGCAAAAGCCAAGGCAGATGCCGAAGCTAAACGTAAAGCCGATGCGGCTGCAAAAGCCAAAGCAGAGGCGGATGCTAAACATAAAGCTGACGCTGCGGCAAAAGCCAAAGCAGAGGCTGAAGCTAAACGTAAAGCTGATGCCGCTGCGAAGGCTAAAGCGGAAGCAGATGCCAAGCACAAAGCTGACGCTGCGGCGAAAGCTAAAGCAGAGGCCGAAGCTAAACGTAAAGCTGATGCCGCTGCGAAGGCCAAAGCTGATGCCGCTGCGAAGGCCAAAGCGGATGCTGATGCCAAGCATAAAGCTGATGCCGCTGCAAAAGCTAAAGCTGATGCCGCTGCAAAAGCTAAAGCAGAGGCGGATGCTAAACATAAAGCTGAGGCTGCGGCAAAGGCTAAAGCAGATGCAGATGCGAAAGCCAAAGCAGAAGCTGATGCCAAAGCCTCTGCAGCCAAACAGGCTGCTGAAGAAGCTGCACAGAAAAAAGCGGAATCTAAGCGAATTGCCTCTACTGCAAAACGTGATTTCGAAAATAAAATCAGACGTGCATGGGATACCCCAGTGGGCTCCTCAGGCCAGAAAGCGACTGCTCGGGTAACTCTGAGCGATAGTGGTTCTGTGGTTTCTGTGGTGGTGAGTGCCAGTGATCCAGATATGAAAGCCAGTGTAGAAGCGGCAGTACGTGCTGCTGCACCTTACCCAATGCCTTCAGATCCGGATGCACGTCGTGAAGCACGAAGTTTTACTTCAACCTTTACAGCTCATTAATGAGAAACAGCCATAATAAAGAAAAAGTGTTATGGCTGTTTTTTTGAGTTAAACTTCAATTGAAACAGATTAAATAATAATCACTCTCCATAGTGATATAACAGTTTGATGATAAATTCGTGGTCTATTTCGCATAAATCCATGCGATGATGTAGCCCAATCACTTATAAATAACTCCGTTGATTTGAGTAAATAACGAATGATGGAAAAGACACGCAAACACCTACTCTGCCTTGCAATCATGACCACTTTGGGTGCGATCACTGCGACCCAGTCTCAGGCTCAACTGCATCTGGAAATTACCAAAGCTCCTGAAGCTGCTCCTAAAATTGCCATTGTGCCTTTTAGCCAGGATCAGAGTATCTATCCGGTGGTGGAAAATGACCTGAATCGTTCTGGAAAATTTGCCAGTGCCTCGAAGAATTTACCTGCTACAGCACAACTAAATTCGCCAAATGCTGAAGCATGGGCAGCTGCAGGCGTACCCTATGTGGTGACCGGTTCATCCAAGACCAATCCGGATGGGTCTTATAGCATTCAGTATCAATTGTATGATGTCGAAAAACGTCAATACTTATTGAATGAGTTGCTGACTGTTCCTGCATCACGTACCCGTCAGGCAGCCCATATGATCAGTGATGCCATCTATCAGGCATTAACCGGTATTCCAGGAGATTTCACCGGCCGTATTGCTTATGTGTTACGTAACCCGGCAACGCCTGATCAGCGTTATACCTTACAGATTGCCGATACGGATGGTGAACAGCCAAAGACCATTTTGACTTCACGTGATCCAATCCTGTCACCTGCCTGGACACCGGATGCGAAAAAAATTGCATATGTATCTTTTGAAACCAAACGTCCGGCCATTTATGTACAGGATCTGGCGACTGGTCAACGTGAAAAGCTGGCCAGCTTCCGTGGATTAAACGGTGCACCAAGCTTCTCTCCAGATGGCAAGAGCATGCTGTTCACTGCGTCTATGCATGGCAACCCGGAAATCTATCAGATGAATCTGGAAACACGCCAGTTAAAACGCATGACCAACGATAGCGCAATTGATACAGAAGCACGTTATGCGCCGGATGGAAAATCATTTATCTTTACTTCAGATCGTGGCGGCTCTCCGCAGATTTACCGCTATGATTTCAATAATGAAAGTACTAAACGTCTGACTTTCCGCGGCGCATTTAATGCTCGTGCGACCTTAAGTGCAGATGGTAAGAAACTTGCATTGGTTCATCGTCCAAGTGGCAGTAACTATAAAGTGGCTGTACAGGATATTAGCTCAGGTGTGACCAATATCCTGACGCCAACCAGCCTGGATGAATCACCTAGCTTCTCGCCAAATGGTCAGATGGTGGTTTATGCCACTCGCGAAGGTAATCGTGGATTGTTATCCATCATGTCTCTTGATGGCCGGTTCCGCATGAATCTGCCAAGTGAAACAGGTGAAGTTCGCGAACCTGCCTGGGCACCAAAATAATAGTTCAATATTTATAAATGCTTTACCCCATAATCAACCTTCATGGAGATGAAGAATGAACAAAGTAAAATTATTTGCACTTCCTTTACTTGCAGCCGCAGTCGTAATGACTGGTTGTGCCAGCCGTAAACCAGCAGCTGAAGTCCAAACTGGCAACCTGGACACTAGTGGCACCACTACTGTAAGCACTGAAGGTCTAAGTGAAGATGCAGCTCTAAGCGCCCAAAATATGGCGGGTGCATCTGCTAAAGGTGTAACTGCGGAAAATAAGGCTTATTTAGCTAAACGTGTGGTTCACTTTGACTATGACAGTAGCGAACTGAGCAATGACGATATTCGTACTCTGCAAGCACATGCCCAGTTCCTGATGGCAAATGCCAATTCTCGTGTAGCTTTAACCGGTCATACAGATGAACGCGGTACACGTGAATACAACATGGCGCTTGGTGAGCGTCGTGCCAAAGCAGTAGAAAGCTTCCTGATCACTTCTGGTGTAAATGCGGGCCAACTTGAAGCAGTGAGCTATGGTAAAGAAATGCCAGTTAATCCTGGCCATGATGAAAGTGCGTGGAAAGAAAACCGCCGTGTAGAAATCAACTACGAAGCTGTTCCACCACTACTAAAATAAGTGATCATTTAAATAATGCATCATTAATAAAAAAGCACTCAATTGAGTGCTTTTTTATTAGGAAGATATTTGAAAGATCAAAGAATAAAATTACTCTTTGCCTTCAACTTCTTCAGCAGTTTGCATGGATTCAATCATGTCATGTTTATTGAATTTTTTATATTCAGGTTTTGCTTCGTAATCCTTCCACGCTTCTTTCATCTTGTCTTCAGAAATTTCATCGAGATTAATCGCTTCGCTCGGCGTTGGAGTCGCATCAAACTTTAATGTTGTCATCTCTGTGCTCCTATGATCATTTTTTCCTTTGATTCAACATAGCACTTTCCACAGGAGTTGCAAGGGCAAAATCACAACAAATAATTCAGTTTAATTGTCCTTTTCGGACGTTCTCCTCTAAAATATAGCCGTATATCGTTTTGATCTTTTCCCCCCGATTATAAGTCTTGGAGTTTTTCCCTTATGTCATACCGCACCTTATCCCAATTCCTACAACAACAAAGCGGGAACCTCACACCTGAACTTGCACAAGTAATTGAAACAATTGGAAATACCTGCAAGCGTATTGACCAACTCCTGCAAAAAGGTGCTCTAGCGGGTGTATTAGGTAGTGCTCAGCATGAAAATGTTCAAGGCGAAGAGCAAAAGAAACTGGACGTGATTTCTAATGATTATCTGATTGATGCATTAAAAGTACATCCACATGTAGGCGGTTTAGCGTCTGAAGAACTGGATGAATTCACTTCAGCTCAGGAAAATGGTCAATATCTAGTATTGTTTGATCCACTTGATGGCTCAAGCAATATTGATATCAACATGTGTGTGGGTACCATCTTTTCGATTCTTCCTGCAAAAAATAGTGTAACGCAGGCAGAAGACTTCATGCAGGCTGGTGTCAATCAGGTTGCTGCTGGCTATGTGCTGTATGGCCCATCAACCATGATGGCACTTACTGTGGGTGCCGGTGTGGTATTCTTCACTTTCGATCCTGAAACTCAAGAGTTCCTGTTGACTTCTGAAGCGATTCAGGTGGCTGCTGATACTAAAGAATACGCGATCAATGCATCGAACCAGCGTCACTGGGAAGCGCCTGTACAGCGTTATATCGATGAATTGCTGGCAGGTAAAACAGGTCCTCGCGCCAAAGATTTCAATATGCGCTGGGTCGCTTGTATGGTCGGCGATATTCACCGTATTCTGTGCCGTAGCGGGATCTTCATGTACCCATACGACTTAAAAGACCCAACTAAAGCAGGTCGTTTACGTTTAATGTATGAAGCCAACCCAATGAGTATGCTGATGGAACAGGCTGGCGGTGCATCAACGACTGGTCGTGTCCGCATTCTTGAAATCGAACCTACAAATCTGCATCAACGTGTTCCTGTCATCATTGGCTCAAAAAATGAAGTTGAGCTTGTGACCAGCTACCACCACTAATTTTTAAACGGCAGTTGATCTCTGATTGACTGCCGTGGACTTTCTTCTTATGCCAACCATCTTCCTTGAATCCAAAGACAATCCTAAAATTAAACACTTACGCGGTTTAATTGAACAGAATTCTTATCGAAAAAAACAAGGACAAACTGTGCTTGAAGGCACGCACCTGTGTCTTGCATGGTTACATGAAAACAAGAAAATCAATTCAATCTTCACGACTGAACATGCTTTAGCGCATCCTGATTTCGACATTATTTTAAACAAATATACCGGTATGGTTTTTGTCATTGGTGAATCGCTTTATAAGGACCTGAGTACCTTAGGCACTTCGATTGCCTGTATGGCGATTGTCGATATTCCAAGCTCAAGCCAGGCACTTGATTTTACGGCTGACACCCTGATCCTTGAAAATGTGCAGGATCCCGGCAATGTTGGCACCCTGCTACGTTCAGCAGCAGCTGCCGGTATTGATCAGGTCATTTGTACCAAGGGTTCAGCATCTCTCTGGTCACCACGGGTATTACGTGCGGGTATGGGTGCACATTTTTCTTTGCACACTTTTGAGAATATCGCACTGGAAGACCTTTTACCGCAATTCAAGATTCCGGTATATGTCACCAGCTCACATCGTTCTAGCAGCCTGTATAGCAAGGACTTGCGTAAAGCCTGCGTCTGGATTCTGGGCAATGAAGGTCAAGGCGTATCTGACTATGCCTTGCAACATGCCGAAGCGGTGACTATTCCCCAACCAGGTGGGCAGGAATCCCTGAACGTTGCGATTGCAGGCTCTATCTGTTTCTTTGAGATGGTGCGTCAACGTATCTAATACGGTATTTAAGTTACATTGTTTTAATTACAGTCAGTGTATTTATAAAATAGATTACACTACAAAAATAATAAGTTTTATTGTCAACCAAATCGTTATTCCCAACGTTATATGCACATGAACTTGGGAATAATGGTGGGTATCCAATGACAGGATTTTCCATCTCTATGGATTTAGCACCGAAACCGTTGCAGTCACAAGATGCGAGTATTCTAAAGAGTACGGCTGAGTCTCGCCTAAAAAATTTCATGCAGGATGTGACTGGGCGTGCTTTGGTGATGATGGAAAGTGCGACTCAAGGACAACATGGGATCGCAATGGATCTGGTTCAGGAAGCTTTTATTGCTTTGCATAAATCTTATGCAGAGAAAAGCACTGAAGAGTGGTATCCCCTGTTCTATACGATTCTGAATAACAAATTACAGGATTGGCGTCGTAAAGAAGCACGTCGCAACCAGCCCTTTTCCTTTTTCAAAAAAGTCAGCCTTGATGACGACGAAGTCGAATTTGACAATCTGGTAGATGAATCTACGCCCTCACCTTTAGAATTTCTGGATCAGGCAGTAACTGCTGAAGAAATTCAGGAGGCGATTGCCAAATTACCTGTGCGTCAGCAGCAAGCATTTATGCTCAGAGCTTGGGAAGGCTTTGATACTCAAACTACAGCGCAAATTATGAACTGTACAGAAGGCAGTGTGAAAACCCATTATCACCGTGCTATTCAAGGTCTACGTGCCTCTCTAGCACACTTAAATCCATATCTGGGAGGATCATCCGAATGAAGCAAGATGATTTCTTAAAGCAAGTAACTTCCAAACTTGATGGACTGGCACAGCACCACAAAGATAAACCGGTGGTGATGAATCATGTGCTGGAGCATATTCAGGACGCACAACATTCACGCTTTGCATTTCTAAAAATGTCTGGCTTTGCTTTGGCTGCTGCGATTGCTGGCGTGGTAGTGCTACCGAATATTGTCAGCCATAACGAACCTCAGACTCAAGCGGTATCTACACCCAAACTCTCTCCACAGATGCTTGAAGATCTGGAAATGTTAATGGTTTTAGGTGAGGACAAAGTTCCACATGGCAGCTAAAAGATTAGCAATTGCATTTTGTGCATTCAGCTTCCTGCAAACCAGCTTTGCGGGATTTGAACGTTTTTGGATTTTTTCCAAAGATGCCAATACGCAGGTCAACGAAACCTGGGATACACTTTCTGATTCCGAGCAACTGGCATTAATTAAACGTTATCAGTCCTTAAAAGAAATGCCTGAACAGCAACGTATTAATTTACAGCAACGCATGGACTGGTTCACCCAGCTTCCTGAAGCTGAAAAGCAGCGTATGCGTGAAACCTGGCAAATGATGAGCAGTCAGGAACGTAAGGAGTTAGGTGCACGAATGCAAAAAGCAACGCCAGAAGAACGACTGGCGATCCGTGAAGAATATATCCAGAAATACCAGCAACTCACTCAACCTAAAACTCATTAATTTTAGTTAAATAAAAAGCCTCCATCTGGAGGCTTTTTTTTCATGCTGCAATTACTTTCTAACTCGGCGATATCCTGCCAAACCTAATAATCCGAACAATCCCCAAATTCCAAATGAACCACCACCACTTGATGATGTATTGGTATTTTTAGTCGTATTTTTTAAGTTAATTCTTGCTGTATCCGACATCAACTCATCTGCATCAAAAACATGATACTGCATATCATAATCTGACTGACTAAAAGTGTTTTTCACACTAAAGGTCAATTTTCCACCATAACAGGTTTCACCGGCAAAATTCCCTGGGCATGGTCCTTCTCGCTCTGCGGAAAGGTTTACTCCAGCAGGAAGCTTGACAATACGAATCGGAATCTCACGACCATCTTTATCACGATAGAAAGCAGCCTTGCCATTCATCCGTGGACCATCACCATCATCACTATCATTCTCTAATGGATTCACAGTCACGGTCAGATTGTTTTCTGCGCTAATTCTATATTCGTCATTTTTTACAATCGGTTTAATATTTACAAATGCGCCCTGCAAGATACCAGTACTGCTGGCACCTGTCTGCTTGTCTTTAATTGTATAACGGCAATACTCCGTATCCGAGAGACTGGTTACTTTGCCATCAGTACGATACATCATGATACGGTTTAAGTCAGGCTTCCATTCACATTTTAAATTTGGGTCATTCGGCGCACCTTGAACAATTAATGAACTGCCTGATCCAGATAAAGACCCTACACCTAAAGATTGCACTGTAATTTCATAATTTTGTGAATTTAATGCTTTAGCTTGTACTTGAGTATTATTTAAAGTTTCTTGAGGCATGACCAAACTAAATGGATTAACGTATATGGCACGATATTTCTGGTATTGCTTGGTATATTTTAAAAGATCCTCATATTCTTTTAGCTCTTCCTTTAAGCCCTGAATTTCTTCAGGTTTGGTATTCTTATCTGCCAGAATAGAATTAATATCATCAATATTTTCCTGATAATAATCCAGCAACTCTGTTAAAGAACTATTTTTTAGACCAGAAATATCTGTTGCAGTTAAGTTCCGGATTTCGATCGACCCAATTTCACAGGAATTTTTTGCATCTGGATTAAATAATAAGGTTGCCTTAGTTAACCGCTCAATTCCACGCTGATCAATTTCTTCACAACTTTCTGTACCGATATTAACCAGATCCGTATTCGATTGTCGATCAATAGGATAATACATCCCTAAATAATGGTTATTTACAGAAGGTTCGATATAAGCAGTTAACAGATCAGTGATCTGATTACTGGATACATCAATATTCGTTGAAACACTATTTTCTGCCAGTTCAGGTAACACACAGCGCGAGGAACCACTTGTATGGATCGCATTATAAGCAGTAAATAAATCTACATCCTGTTCTTTACTTGGGTTCCCACCATTCAAGGCATATTCACAAGATAGGCCCTGGTTAAAGGCTAATACATTATAAGCCAGACTCGAATTACCAGTATTGTCATAAAAGATGGTAGAGCGAGCAGTATTTTCGACAATCGTGTTATTAATGGCACTAAAAGTGAAGAAAGAACTTAATGGACGGCTGATTTCATTGGCCATTCGGAAAATATGACCTGTGGCACTGGTCGTATTTTTTGCAATTGTAGAGTTACTAATATCAGCTTTGGCATAACCACAAAAGTCCAGAATACTGGCCGTCTCAGTAGAACCATTTTTGACAATGCTGCTTGCGCTAATTTCTAGCTTGGTCTCTGTACTGCCCAGATTCCCCACACAATCCATGGCCAAGACACTGCCATATGTAGCTGCTCTATTCTGATGAATTAAGGAATCCTGAATCCTGATAATTTTTTCATTATTCATCGCTACTGCATAAATTGCTCCCCCTTCTGCAGCCGCTCGTGAATTTACAATTTCACTATTCACGAGGCTTAGAGGACCGGCGACATAAAATGTTCCACCATTACCTTTATCCAGACTGGTTTTTGCAGCATAACCATCTTTCAGGATGATACCATTTACCACCATGCTGGCTTGGCTAGCGACCGTATTAAATAAGCGGGTTTTCCCTTGGCCTGAAATGGTGGTTGTTAAAGCCTCACGTGTTGGATATAAAAAGGTAATAGGGCTTCTTTGAGTATAATTGAAGGGGGATTTTCCCAAAATATTGACATGGGATTCAACAATAATTTCACTATTGAGTTTGTATTCCCCAGCTTCGAGTTGGATGACATCTGGAGCGGAACCGTCATTACGCAATGTACGGCCAACATTGCATCCTCCATAGGATTTATCCAGCTTGGCTGTCTTAATGGCTTCACGCAAGGAACAGGCACTGGTATTTTCCCCGTCCTCGTCAGCAAATGTAGTGACATATATGGTTTTATCTTCGGCTGCCATTAAACTCATGGCAGATAAAATCATGGCTGCAAGCAGTCCTTTTTTATAATTTTTCATGATTTTTCCTTAATCTTTTAATCTGCGACGTAGGCCGATCAACCCTATCAAGCCCATTAAGCCAGCGATTCCCCATGCCCCACCAGAGGTTTTCACAGACTTGTCTTTCATTTCATTTTTAGGTTCTTGTACAATCTGGGTACTTAAAACCAGATAAGGTTTGGACTTATTAAATCGTGTAGAGGAAGTAACTACCTGAATTTCAAAAATGTCAGCACCATGCCATTGTGAATCTGGGGTATAAACCACATTCCCATCAATATCAATGACTGTTTTGCCCTTGGAAACAGTTTTGGTTTGGATAACCTGTAAGCAGCCATCTTGCCAAGGCTCACCCTTTGGATTCTCTCCAATAATGTTATTGCATTGCTCTTTAGGAATTAAATCACTATCTCCTAAAGCAGATTCAATTGAAAACTTTGCAGTCTCTCCTTTTAGAAGATCCTGTCCAACCAGACTGGTAGATGTTGGAACTGTAATTTCAATCGCACCACGGTCACAAAATAAGTTATCTAGTAAACGGTCTACACCGCGTTGGTCTGACGCCTCACAGCTGACTGAAGGATTGCTGCTATTGTAGCTAGTCCCTCTATTTACAATCGGTGAATCACTAACCTGATTATAATTCAACAGGATACGAGGACGTAGATAGCCCAAGAACTGATCTTTAGGAACGCTATAAGGACATAGAATAGCATCGCTATTTTGTTTTAAATTTAGACAGATACCTTCACTTTGATCTGAAGCCTCTGCAAACAAGCGAGTACCTGTCCAGATCTGGTTTGGATACGCAGCATCACCTGTACCACAAGATGCTGTTACCAGGTTATTGTGAATCGTACTTTTATCCGTAGTTTCAATCTGACAATCCTGCGTACCATTTCTTAAAATAATACTGTTCGCCACATAGGCTTTACCATTCGGGGCACTAATACGTAGTGCTGTACCTGTATTGTCCACTATTGTCAGGTTATTGATTCCCACTCCATCAATCACATTGATCAGTGCTCCCTTATTTTTTAACAGGGTACTGCTTAGGACTTCAGCATTAATGGATTGAATATCGGCAGGATTATCGACTTGGCCCGCTGTATAAATATTGGTAGCATTATTATTCAGCGTCTGGTTATTCTTTAAAACGCTTTGATAAACCAGAAAGTATGGAAGCTGGCTATAGAGTATGCCACCCTGTTGCGCCTGATTATTTTCAATCAGGCTGGTTTTTATTTCGGCAAAAGCAATCAGATTCTGGCCAAATTTCCCCACATTATAAATGGCACCACCTTGACTCGCAGCTCCCTTGTATAAGCGGCTGTAATCAATCACCAATTTACCTTTATTATGAATTAGGCCACCTTGTTCGGCACAGCTGCTTTTACCGCAACCTTCAAGGTCGAGTTCTTTTAAATTGACTTGAATCAGCTCTTCATCATTGCTAATACGGAAGAGATTATCTGTCCCTTTCATTTGAATATGAGCGTTATATAACCCCATTACCTTATCGGTACTACTAAATTCACCATCTACTTCTGCGATAGATTTAATCGTTACTGATTTCTTGATCGGGATATGCTTATTCAGTACATAGGTCGTTTTTTCTTTTAAGATAATGGTGCCAATAGCATTTTCGCCACCACAGCCCATATAACCTTCTTTAGCCAGGCCACGATTCACATATTCAACAGCTTCTCGAAGTGAACATTCCTTGTCATCTTTTTCAATATCTTCTGTGGTAGTTACAATAATTTCTGCACTATATGCCTGCCCCGCCATACATAGCAAAGCCATGCCTATGCTCTTCTTGAGCATACCCTTCTCCTTAATTTTTTATTTCTTTCTTTTTCTTCTAAAGTTGCATCTTCCTTGCAACAGCGAATTATTTTGCCTTACTTTCGCATAGACTGAGTAATTACTCAAGATGTTTTATAATTTAACGATATTCATCAATTAATGCATAAATCTGCCGCAGGTTAGCATTGCTGACCTTCAGCTTTTCGCCTTTAAGTAATTGAATAATCTGTTCTAATGTTTGTAGAAGCACGGAAGTTTGATGTGGTCCGTGATTTAGCAAATAATCAAAAATCTGTGGATCAAGATGAATACCGCGTCGGTCCAATACCGAGGATACCAAGGCAAATCGGTCCGCATAAAGACTGCCATTTGGGACACGGACACTGACTGCCTGCGTGAGTCGGGACTGCAAATCGGGCAATTCAAGCTTTAACTCAATGGGTGCAAAACGGGAAGAAAATACCAGCTGACCACCGCCTTCATCATTATAATTAATCAAGTGAAAAACGGCGCGTTGCCAGTGTGGAACCCCACTAATGGCTTCAATATCATCCAGTGCGATCAGGTCAAACCGGTCCAGCGAAGTAATCGCTTCAGTAGGCGCATCCAGAAGCTCCAGCAAAGACACCTGTATAGCAGTCTTACCGATTTCCAGATAAGAATCACAAATGGCAGAGAGTAAGTGACTTTTCCCTGTTCCAGCTCCGCCATACACATAAAAGCGGCTGATTAGGCCTGCATGCAGCTGTCGGACTGCGTCAATTACATGACCCCATCCCGGGCCCGAAAAATCACTAATTCGGGCATCGAGTTGAGGTTCTATATCTAGCTGCAATTGACGCATATGATTCTGATGGCCTTATGAGTCTTTATGAAGAGGTACATCCATCTTACTTGATTTCTCTCCCTCTTGCAGTGGTTTTGCTTCTGACTTTTTCATTTCAATATCAACATCTAAGTCTGAAGTTTCTACGCTTATGGAACCTGTAGCCGGATCATTCATAATGACAGCCTGATTTCCATAAAAGTGTGTATGTTCGTAATATTCACGTGCATGTCGCAATAGAACCACAATGACGGCTGCAACCGGCAATGCAATTAGCATCCCCATGAAACCCGCCAGTTGAGCACCCGCCAGTACCGCAAAAACCACAGCAACCGGAGATAAACCTATTTTATCGCCGAGCAGGAATGGTTGCAGTACATAACCTTCTACAGCCTGACCGACCATAAAGACCACACCAACCAGAACCAGTTGCCACCAGTCAATCCCGAATTGCAGGAAGGTCGCAATGACAGCTGCAATGATCCCGACCGCAAATCCCAGATAAGGAATAATACTGGCCAGGCCTGCCACCATACCGATAATCAAACCGACTTCAAGACCAATCAGTTGTAAGCCCACTGCATAAACAATTCCCAGCAGAATCATCACCAGAAACTGTCCTTTGACAAAGGCGCCCAGCACACTGTGGCATTCACCTACAATTCTTAAGGTGCTTTCTTCATAAGGGCGTGGAATCAGGCGACGCAAGCTTTCCAGCATACGATCCCAATCCAGCAGGAAATAGAATGCAATAATTGGAATCAGGACAATCGTACCGCCAATCTGCAAGAAGTTAATTCCAGATTGTGCAAGGCGTAGCAGGAAGGCCTGAATACTGTCAGCACTATAATTGGTTTGCACATAGTCCATGACCACATCAGAAATCTGTGTGGTATCAATTTCCATTTCAACGACATTGAAGGTATTCGACAACCATGGCAAAAAGGTTGAATTAATCCAGCCAATGACCGCAGGTATATTGTCACGCGCATAAATCAGCTGCTGCCAGATCAGCGGCACCAGATACCAGATCGCCAGGATCATAACGATCCCGATTCCAGTAAAAACGATACTAATAGAGAGCCAACGCGGCAGACCGATATCGTGCAGTTTATCTACCAGCGGGCTGAACAGATAAGCCATTAAAAACGCTGCAACAAATGGAATTACAACGGGTTTTAGTAAATATAGAATCCACAACAACAAAGCTATCCCAGCTAGGATAAACACGCGACGCAATGTGCGATCTACCATAAAGTTTCGCCTTCTCTCTATTAATCGTTATAAAAAGTAAAATATTTTAATAAAGATAGCATTTTAGGGCATAAATACCATAAGAGTTTTGCATATTCAGGTTATAATCCCCCGCGCGAATGCGGAGACTTCATTATGAGCAACTCAACTTCTACCCCAAACACTGGTTTAAGCTACAAAGATGCAGGTGTCGATATTGAAGCGGGAGACGCGTTAGTCGACCGAATCAAGTCCGTCGCTAAGCGTACTAAACGTCCTGAAGTAATGGGCGGATTAGGCGGTTTCGGCGCCCTTTGTAAAATCCCTAAAGGTTATGAAGAACCTGTTCTCGTATCAGGCACAGATGGTGTTGGTACAAAATTACGTCTGGCACTGAATTTGAACCGTCATGACACCATTGGTCAAGATCTGGTTGCAATGTGTGTGAACGACCTTCTCGTTTGTGGTGCTGAACCACTGTTCTTCCTGGACTATTATGCGACTGGTCACCTAAATGTGGACGTGGCTGCAAATGTCGTAACAGGAATCGGTGCTGGCTGTGAACTTGCAGGCTGTGCACTGGTTGGTGGTGAAACTGCTGAAATGCCAGGCATGTATGAAGGTGAAGATTACGATCTTGCAGGCTTCTGTGTCGGTGTAGTTGAGCAAAGCAAAATTATTGATGGCTCTAAAGTAAAAGCGGGTGATGTACTCATTGGTGTTGCATCTTCTGGTGCACACTCAAACGGTTATTCGTTGCTTCGTAAAATTCTTGAAGTTAAAAATGTTGACCTGAATCAAATCGTTGATGGTCGTCCACTTGCAGATGTTGCAATGGAACCAACACGCATTTATGTGAAATCTATTCTTGAACTGCTAAAACAGGTTGATGTACATGCGATGGCACACATCACGGGTGGCGGTTTACCAGGCAACCTGCCTCGCGTATTACCAAACGGTGCTCAAGCAGTCGTAGATGAATCTTCTTGGGAATGGCCTGAGCTGTTCAAACTCCTTCAACGCGAAGGCGGTGTAGAACAGTTTGAAATGTATCGTACCTTTAACTGTGGCGTAGGTATGGTTCTTGTTGTTGATGCAGCCGAAGCAGACAAAACTGTAGAGTTACTCAACGGTTTGGGTGAGAAAGCATGGGCAATGGGTCACATTGCAGATAATGCTGAATCTGTTGAAGGTGCAGACGAAAAAATTCGTGTGATCTTCGCGTAATTTCGCATGATTAAAATTGCTGTACTTGTTTCAGGCAGTGGATCGAACCTGCAAGCCCTGATAGATGCCCATCTGTCAGGAGAAATTGTCGGGGTGCTTTCCAACAAGCCTGAAGCATTTGCTTTAGAGCGCGCTCATAAAGCAGGAATTCCGACTGCAGTCATTGAACATAAGCAGTATCCAAGCCGGGAAGCTTTTGATGATGTCATGCATCAGCAGCTTCTGGACTGGGATGTTGATCTAGTGGTACTTGCGGGCTTTATGCGAATTTTAAGTGAAAAATTTGTGAAAGCCTGGGAAGGGAAAATGCTGAATATTCACCCTTCTCTTTTGCCACATTACAAAGGCATGCATACCCATCAGCGTGTCCTGAATACTGGTGATGTTTTGCATGGTTGTACAGTGCATTATGTCACTCCTGAACTGGATGCCGGCCAAGCCTTAGCACAGGGTGTATTAAAAGTATCGCATCAAGATACGACTCACACTTTAGCGCAGCGGGTACATGTACTGGAACATCTGATTTACCCACAAGTGGTAGAATGGATTTGTAATGGGACAATTCAGCATACTGAACAAGGTGTGTTGTACCGTAATGCAAAAATGCAAGAACCTGTTCAATTCTGCAAATTCTAAAAGTCCAAATATAAAAAAACGCATCCTCGGACGCGTTTTTTTATTTCTTTAGATGAGATGAGCTTTAAGCAGACTGTTGCTGAATCAGTTGTTTGACCAGACTCGCTACTTGCTCAGGCTGCTCCAATGGGAACATATGCCCACCATCTACCACTGTAAATGGAATGCCAAATTTCTTTTGCACTCGCTGCGGAAATTTGCGCGCCAAAAATGGACCTTTCTTGGCAACCACCAGATGCACTGGTACTTTTGGTTTAGCCTGAGGTAACCACCATAGCGATGGATTGGTTCTAAAGATATTCACTTCATCCATTTTAGGAATGGTGAGTTCAACTCCACCTCGAACCGGATCATCCTTTAAGGCATAGTCAATATAAGCTTGGAAGCAATCTGCATCAAAATCCTGATAAAAGCCTTTCGGTCGTAGCAGTTCAGCTGCCTGTTCCCGAGACTCCCAATGATCACGACGGCGTTTCGACAAACCTGCAGGTGACATCTGGTCCAGTGCTTTTAAGCGAAAAGTTTTTGCAATATGCAATGCAAAGGCTTCTTTGCCCATGATCATCGGCGGATCAAGCATAATCATTTGCGAAAAAAGTTCCGGACGCTGTAGGGAGGCCTGAAAACTCAGGACTGAACCTAATGAATGCCCCAAACCAATTACCGGACGTCCATGAGACTGACGCACGATACTATCAATCACCTGCTGAGTCAGACTTTTCCAGTGATTATCAATCGGATAACGCTTATCAGGCCCTAATAACGGCACATAGATAATATCGTAATCATCTTGCAGTCCCTCAAACAGCTTTTGATAGACTTTAGATGGTACGCCATTGGCGTGTGCAAAATGAATCAAGGGTTTCATTGTAATGTCGTTTTATTTTCTGACTGAAGTTTCTGTGCCACTGAAGTTGCAATTCCTTCACCAATCGATGAACCCATACGACCTAGTACTGACTCAAATGGACTATATTCAATGGTGTAATTTAAAGCTTTTTCAGTTTTTAGTTCACGCTTCAAAGTATTTAAACTACCAATACGATCTGCAATACCCAATTTCACCGCCTGTTCACCGGTCCAGAACAGACCTGAGAAAATAGCAGGATCAGTCGATTTTAATTTCGCTCCACGTCCCTGCTTTACAGCATTAATAAAGTGACCATGCACATTATCCAGCACACCTTGTACATGCGCTTTTTGCGCAGGATCAACCGGCTGTGTCATGGACAGCAAAGCTTTATTTTCACCTGAAGTCATGGTGCGGTCTTCAACTCCAAGTTTTTGCAGCAGGTTATTCACACCATAGTTCGGCATGATCACACCAATTGAACCGACCAGACTCGATGGATTGACAATGATTTCATCTGCAGCGGATGCAATATAGTAAGCACCAGAAGCCCCTGTATCACCAATCACGGCATAGAGTTTTTTCTCAGGATACTGTTTTTTCAGATACTGGATTTCCTGCCAGATTTCATCTGACTGGACTGGTGAACCACCCGGTGAATTAATATTTAAAACGACAGCCTTACTTTGCTTGTTTTCAAAGGCTTTTTTGAGTGATTTGATGGTATTGCTACTGTTTACGCTTTGCTTGTCTGCGGCAATCGTGCCAATAATATCAACCACAGCAATGTGTGCACCTGCGCCTGCACTTGGATCAGAAGCACTCATGCTACAGCCTTTACCCAGCGCAAGAATGACAACCAGCAGATAAGCGAAGGTCAGAAATTTAAAGAAGATCCCCCAGCGACGTGCCCGTCGTTGCTCTTCTACTGAAGCTAAAACCGCTTTTTCCAGCAGTTTCCATTCTGGGCCAGTCGGTTGAACTGGTTGTTGCGTATTTTGTATTTGATTTTCAGGTTTTGGTGGCCAATCGGACATAAATAATCCAATAAATTAATTTATATTGAACCCATTATATACACCGAAAAGGGTAATTCTGTCTAAAGAAACCGTTTTCGCCTATAATAAGTGCTATTCTTTTTTATTTTATCAATATTACAACTCAATGACTGAACGCAGCTCAAAGAATTCAGCTTACGGTTTACTCAAATATATTAGCCGCCAACCGCTTTCAGTTTCCCGATGGATTGCGCGTATTCTTGCCTTAATCGTTAATATTTTTAAAGTTTCTAAAACTTCTGATGTAATTCGCCTGAACCTTGAGATCAGTTTGTCTGAACTGTCGACACAGGAAAGAGAACGGATTACCCGTGCCGCGATTCGCAATGAACTGATGTCTTATTTCGAATTTTTCAGTATTTGGGGTTCGAGTAATCAGAAAAATATTGAGAGAGTGCATAAGGTTATAGGCGAAGATTTACTGCATGATGCCTTGGCACAAAATAAAGGTCTGGTACTGATTGTGCCGCACTTTGGCACTTGGGAAATCATGAATGCCTATGTTGCGCAATTCACTTCAATGACCATCATGTATAAACCTGTAAAAAATCAGGCAGCGGATCAATTTGTTCGTGCAGCACGCAGCCGCGAACAGGCCAATCTGGTGCCGACAGATGAGTCTGGTGTAAGACAAATTTTCAAGGCCTTGAAGCAAGGTGGCACCACTGTCATTCTGCCGGATCATACACCCAACGTTGGCGGTGAATATATTCCTTACTTTGGCGTTCCTTTGGCCACCAGCAACCTGAGTGCCAAGCTGATCCAGAAAACCAAAGCCCGTGCGCTGTTTCTTTATGCCCTGCGTAATGAGGATGCTGGCTTTGATATTCATATCGAGGCCATAGATGAAAAAATTTATCAGGGAGATGCTAATCAAGGTACAGGCATCATCATCAACACGATTGAAAACCTGATTCAGCGTCATCCTGAACATTATCACTGGAGCTATAAACGCTTTAGAGCTCACGAAGATCTGGGAAATATTTATAAGCTTGATCATAACCAAGCTTTGTCCAAAGTGAACCAGTTAAGAACTTCTAATCTGGCTGCTGTTGAACCATCTCTAGAATCAGTCAGTTAGATTTTGTTTTTGTAACCATTTCCAGCGACTTCTTTCAGTTTCTAGAATGATTTGAGTTCCTTGCTGATGAAAATGCAGGCTGCCATGCTCTGCTGTAGTCAATAGAGGAATATCCAATTCTTTGAGACGCTGTTGAGTCAACTGACTTGGATGCCCGTAACGATTAAATTTTCCAGCAGACGCAATCGCCAGTTTAGGACGATAGTGCTGCAAGAATTGATAAGCTGAACTGTGCTGACTGCCATGATGGCCTAAGACCAAGACATCCACTTTTAAATCGGGGTAGTCTTTGAGTAACTGATATTCAGTCTGCCAACCTGCATCTCCCATCAGCAGAAAATTCTGATAAGGCCAGACATCTTTGAGCTGCAAATACACTACACAAGACAGGTCATTTTTATTGAAATTAGCAGTATTTAATTGTTCTAGTTTTGGTGCAATGACCTTAATCTGCACATCATTCTGCCATTGCCACCGCTGTCCCTGATAACATAATTGAAAGTTTGAAGAGGCTGCAGTTTCGGTCACTTCATTGGCATAGATATTCTTAATCTTGAGCTGCTCTTTAATGCTGTGATAAGCACCACTATGGTCCTGATCCAGATGCGTTAAAATCACCTGCTCCAGTTGAGAAACACCTTGTACCGACAGAAATGGCATGATTACCTGCTTCCCAATACTAAATTTTTCCTCATCATAATAACCACCCATATCGATCATCATGTTATGAGTTCCATAACGAAGGAATATCGCCTGCCCTTGCCCAACGTCCAGCACCGAAAGCTGAAATGGCGGATGATTAAATTGAGGAACACAAACTGGTACCGCCGCGACAGCTATCCAGGATTTTGGTAATACTCCACGTGGTAAGAATAAAATCAGCAAAGACAGAATACATAGCCCAATCATCCAGTGATTCATTGCAACTGGAATTAACTGCGGTTTAAACCAGTGATCCAGCAGATTTAAGAAGCCCAACAGGATATTCAGCAACAGATCATTAAGCTGAAATAGCATGCTTGAGACCGGTTCAGCGATAAAAAAGAGAATTGCTGCCAGAATATCGATCGGTACAATCAAAAGACCGATCCAGGGAATTGCGACCAAATTGCTGAACGGTGTGATCCAGGCAATCTGCTTAAAAAACAGCATCATTAAAGGAAATAAAGCGAGAAAGATTTTCCACTGTGATTCCACTAGCACTTTAGCTGCAAAATACAGTTTTTGTATTGCTGTCTGATTTTGCTCGGATGGTCGCTGTTGAATGGTCTGATAAATTCTGAGCAATACAAAACAGGCCCCATAGGATAGCCAGAAAGCCGCGGACAAGATACTAAAGGGATCAATGAATAACAGTAAGGCGGCGCTCAGAATCAGTAGTTTTAAAGCCTGCAGATTTTGTCGAAGCAGCATGAGGATGACACCAATCATACAGATCAGCAGAGTGCGGATTGCCGGGATTTCAAAACCCACAAAGGCACAGTACAGCACCACACAAAACAGAAAAGGTAAAGCCAGAAAATACTGGCGTGTCCATCTTAGATAAAGCTGAGGCATACTTCGTGCGACGAGTAGCCGAAGCATGGCACAGACCATCAGGGCAAAGATCAGCACATGTGGTCCGGAAATCGCCAGTAAGTGACTCATACCCATACGTCGAAATTGCTGTTCAGTTGCAGGATTTAAAAGGCTTTCATCTCCGGTGAGCAAAGCCAGAAGCAAACCTTTATTTTGTACAGGTTGCCTTGCTATGAACTCTCTTAATTGCAGCCGCTTCTTCTCTACCCAAAGTAGAAATTGCTGAGTTAAAGCTCTTTGCTCTCGAATAAACTGACTATACCCCAGTGTAGAAACAGTAGCTGAATCAAGTTGCTCTATCTGTTTGATCCGGAAACCTGCCATCATATTCTGTTGCAGTGCCCATTTTTCAGCATCAAAAGCACCGGGCGTTGCATAACTGTGATTAGGACGTACCTGCCCTTGCAGCCGGTAATAATGCCCCAGTTCAAGTGCATTATTTTCATGATTCGCTGATAGTTGTGAAGTATTCGATGAGGTTTTAGGTAGAAAACCCATCCAGGTTACGGTGCGTCCATCGAGGTTTAATACTTCCAAAGGCTGCTGGATGGATTGTTCACCGAGTTTATTCAAGCGTTTGACATAAACGATAATGTCTTTCTGCAGTACTTCATGCTCGACATTCAATAGCCGTTGGCTGAGCTGTTGATTGGCATAACCATATCCCAAAAATGTCCCGAGTAGAATACAGGTACTTACCAGCAATCCTTTATGTAAGGGCTTTTTCAGAACAGTATTGAGCTTGGAACTACAGAAATAAAAGAGCACAGCAAGAAATATCACTGAGATTGAATTCAACTCAATATTCAGAAAAGATTTTCCCATACTGGCAAGGCCTAAAATCCAGCCCAGACACAGCCATTGCAACATGAAGATTTTCTTTTTTATTATTATTTTCAGGCAATAATAAAGCCCACCGAAGTGAGCTTCAATTAAAGAAGATTATTTCTGTAATTAGTCATTCATCCATAGACCATCACGCATATGTAGAATCCGGTCTGCCGAATGTGCCAATTGTTCATCATGGGTCACAATTAACATGGCCATATTGAATTCACTACGTAATTCAGTCAGCAACTCAAAGATTTTATCGGCTGTTTTACGGTCCAAGTTACCTGTTGGCTCATCTGCCATCATTAACTTCGGCTTGGTCACCACGGCACGAGCCAGTGCTACACGCTGACGCTCGCCCCCTGAAAGTTCGCCCGGTTGATGGGTTAAACGATGGGTTAATCCAACACGCTCCAGTAAGTATTCTGCCTGCTGTTTAGCCTCTTTAAACTTGACGTTTTTACGAAGCATTAAAGGCATCGCGACATTTTCTAGTGCAGTAAACTCTGGCAATAAATGGTGGAATTGATATACAAAGCCCAAATTTTCATTACGGACATAGCCGCGTTCTGCTTCAGATAAATTGTCAAAACGGCGGCCATTGACCATCACTTGTCCGGCAGAAGGACGATCCAATCCTCCCAGAATATGCAACAAGGTACTTTTACCGGAACCACTTGAACCGACAATAGAAACAAATTCCCCGGCCTTTACCTGCAATGAAATCCCTTTGATCACATCAACCGTAGATTTTCCATCTGTAAAAGATTTCTCGATATTTTGGGCATCCAGAACCAGATTACTCATAACGCAATGCCTCCGCCGGTTGAATTTTAGCAGCACGGAATGCTGGATAAATAGTGGCTAGGAAACTTAAGGCAAGTGACAAACCTACAATCACGACCACATCCTGCCAGCGCAGATAAGAAGGTAAATAGTTGATGAAGTAAGCATCAAACATATTCAGGCCAAGTGAATTGTTTAACCAGCCAATAAAACTACTAATACTGGTGGCGGCAATAATCCCGAGAATGGCACCCGCACAAGTTCCGATTACGCCGATCACAGTACCTTGAACCATAAAGATTCGGGTAATCGTGGCAGGTGAAGCACCCAAAGTACGTAAAATTGCGATGTCGGATTTTTTATCTGTGACCACCATTACCAGTGAAGACACGATATTAAATGCTGCGACCAGGACAATCAGGAATAATAATAAGCTGACCATTGCTTTTTCCATCTGAATTGCGCTGAACAGATTACCGTGGGTATAAGTCCAGTCAGAGGCATAGAAGTTACCCGGTAAATCACGCACAATTTCCTGAGAAACCTGAGGCGCTGCGAAAATGTCATCCAGCTTCATACGTACGCCTTGTGCACCATCTGGCAGACGTAACAAGGTTGAAGCATCGTTCAAGGCAATATAACCCATCATCGAATCAACTTCTGCACCAATGCTGAAGATCCCAACCACTTTAAAGCGTTTAAAACGTGGCACAACACCCGCTGGTGAAGGCGTCGCTTCAGGTAGAACCAAGGTAATATTATCGTTCAAGCCTACGCCCATGGCATCTGCCATCTGTTTGCCTAAAACAATCCCAAATTCACCTTTTTTCAGGTTATCAATACTACCCTCGACCATATGGTTCTGGATGATCGAAACTTTCTTCTCATACTTTGGTTCAATTCCGCTGACCATAATTCCGGCAACTTGCCCTTGAGCCGTGAGCATCCCCTGTAACTGGGTAAAAGGAGCCACACCTTGAACGTGTTCATGCCGCTCAATCTGCTTTGCAAGTTCAGGCCAATTTGTTAGAATTTGCGTCGAAGAAACAGTGGCTTGAGGAACCATCCCCAAGACGCGATTTTTCAACTCTCGGTCAAAACCATTCATGACAGACAAAACTGTAATGAGGACTGCTACACCGAGCGTGAGACCGATCATTGAGACCAATGCGATAAAAGAAATGAAGTGGTTACTACGCCGTGCGCGAGTATATTTCAACCCTATATACAGCGAGATTGGTTTGAACATAACCATCTAGTCCGAGGTAATAAATTATGGAAAATGTACAGCATCCAAACGGATTCACTGAAAGACGAGTCCTGTCTCGAATCGATGCTGCTTTACGAATCAATTATCAGATTATTTCCGATGATGTTGCCTTGAATGATCCTTACGATGCTAATTTCGTATTGCCCCGCTATTTTCTACTACTTGCAGAGCTAGATCAATTTGATCATGCTGTTAACTACGAATTAGAACAATTATCTGAAAAAGATCAACAAATTGCTCGAATCTTATCCTTATTCAACCAAAAATTAAACCTTATTACCGGTTCTTTGTATGACGCAATTGTACAAAGCATGTTACCTGTACCGGAACATGTGAACTTTTCAGAGACTGGTTTTAGCTTCTTTAGTGATCAGCCGATTAGTGAAGGAACCTATCTGCATGTGACTTTAAGTCACCCGGAAAACTTCTTCCACATCGCGGCAACCGCTCAGGTGGCCTACAGTCGTGCAGAAGAAAACGGGAAATATCGTACGGGTGCTTATTTCATTACCCTGCATCCTCAGGATCGCGTCAAACTGGGCGAATGTGTGAAAGCCAGCTTTGCTTAAGACTGGTATCTATCTTTTTATTAAAGGCGGGCTTTATAGCTCGCCTTAATTTCTTTAGCGAAATAAACCACTAAGCCAAACAATAAGATTACTACACCCACCAAAGCAATGAGCGGCAATTTTTCATTATTCAATAATACACCTACCAGCAAGGCCAGCATCGGTGTCAGAACGGTGGTTAAAGATAGAGTCGTCGGCTTAATCTTCTGTACCAGTTTGAAATAACAGAACATCGCAATCAGTGATGCCATAATTACCGCATATACCAGACCAAATAAGGACTTGGCATGTGGCATAGCAGTGGGTGCGTATTGCCAGATAAATGGCAACATACCCAGAGAAAAAACGACTGACAAACCAATCGAACCGGCCGCCTGTGCCATAGGATCAATTGGTGCATTGATTTTCTTCACCCAGAACATAGATACGCAATAAACTAATACACCAACCAGAGCGATCACGATTCCAATTGGCTGTATATGCTGATCTGCATCACCTAGACAGATCACCGAAAGTCCGATTAAAGCGATTCCCATTCCCAGCCATTGATTTAGCGAAAGTTGCATCTGAAAGACAAAACGCCCAATCAGACCTGAAATTAGGGGGGCCAAGCCGAACATTAAGGCAATGATGCCGGAACTTAAATAATCCGTAGACCAGTAAGTAAAAATTTGCGAGCCGATAAAACTGCATGCACCCGCCAAGTAACTATGCAGGGAAACACGATCAAGCGGTAATCTGGTTTTAAATAACCACAATAATCCTAAGGCCAGAGGCAAAGCCAAAAAGAAGCGGATCGCCAATGCCCACATCGGATGCAAATCTTCCACACTCCAGACAATCGCCAGTGGTGTGGTGGACCAGATGAAAACCAGCAAGGCATAGGTCAACATCAGGTTACTTTTTGGGGGCATACTTGATCTCGTTTTTTATTTAATCGCAGTTTTACGTTTCTGTTTTTGAATGGTTTGATCTAGAGAGCTGGAAAATTCACGTTTATCACGTTCAGAAATCGGCGGTGGGCCACCGGTTTGTACACCAGCCCCCCGCAAGGTATCCATAAAATCACGTAAATGTAGACGTGCTTTGACGTTAGCCACTGTATAGATTTCGCCACGCGGGTGAATCGCGATACCGCCCTTCTCGATGACTTGAGCAGCCAAAGGAATATCCTGCGTCACCACAATGTCATGCTCTTTCATACGATCAACAATTTCCTGATCTGCTGCATCTGCCCCGCTCATCACCTGAATAGAATTGATACGAATCGACGGTGTAATCCCTACCGGCTGATTAGCCACAAAAGTGACTTCAAGCTGATAACGATCGGAGGCACGGATAATCACATCTTTCAGAATACGAGGTAATGCATCTGCATCGACCCAAAGTTTGAATGGCAACACACAGCTTTCCATAAGGGAGAAATTTGGACTAGTGTAGCAAATCAGAGGATGCAGGTTGATGCCTAAAACTGCTCTTTCTCTGAATATCCTGGTATTTAAATACTCAACTCAACCGTATTAAATGAGTCAGCCACTCACAACTAGAAAAATATTTGACTTCACATGATTTGCATTTTAATTTTTAAATTCATTCGAGTGACTTGAAAAATCGTAATGACCCTCGATTAACTATAAATAAGTCATCCAAGATCAATTGTGCATATGAAAAAACAGAATAGCCCAGAGATCATCACTATTGATGATCAAAATTTCGGTAGTCATGTCGAACATTGGACCTTGCTTACTGAAAACCCAGGCACAGATGTTCCCCAGTGGTTAGGCAAAGCCCTTGACGCACCTGTAATGCCGATGGGCTTGTGTACACAAGAATGCGATATGGATGAAACCACCTGGCTGATTCAGGGACCGAGCAAAGCTGCGGTACAATTAAGCCAAGTGATTGCCGTAGAAAATAACAAGCCACAGGCTGTGAAAACCGCATTTCCGGGTTTTGACAGTCCCTACCAGGTGAAAGCCACGATTGACCGGATTATTTCTTGTAAATCCGACACCCAAGCTGTGTTGCGTCTCAATCTGGGTGCCAACAATATCATCTATGCCTTTGATACGCTGTACAGCGTCAACCGGTCGCATTATGAAAAAGACCAGTCTTATATCGTCAACTTAAATGCTTGGGCTTATGAACTGGAAGTGGTGACTGACCATGAACATTTAGTCGTGGATGATCCTGCCTCTATCAAACATCACCGTGCCCTGAATGCAATTCTTGCGGAAAATAATGGTGTTGCACCGGATAATTTACAGGAACAGATCGATGCTTGGGAGCCGAAATCTGAAGAAGACAAAGAACCGGTAACGGTTGATTTCTCCAAAATGGTCGCTTATCTCTATGGTGAGACCATGGGTCAGGAAGATGAAGCCTGGTTCCAGGGCAATATTGTCGGTAAAACTTCAATGCAATTTATGGATCAGGACTACATGCTCTATGATGTTACCCTGATTCATGATGAAGGCCAGCCGGCTACCTTGATCCGTGTAGCCACCCGCAATGACAAGCATAAAGATTTCCAGATTGGTCAATATATTCGGGGCAATCTGTGGATTCAGGCCAATATCTATCGAAAAGCAGCTTAAGCTGAATATCCAGATCGGAGGCTCATATTTTTATATGAGTCTCCTGTTTTTTATTTATTTTAGTGCGATATTCTCTCAATTCTGATTATTTTTTATCCACAATTGAAATCAGAATTAATGGATTTTGAATTTATTAAAAATAGATTTATCCACAGATTTAAATTCAAATAAATTCATTTTCAATGTTATCTTAAACTGAATAATCATATTAAAAACATTATAAAAATAATGACTTAATATAATAGTTCTATTTTTATGAATATATTGAGGCCAGTTATTTAAATAAAATTAATACTTTATGAAGTTTAGTTAAGAATGTACTTTATTTAATCAATTTTTTATGGTAAAAATACGATCAACAAATAATCATTTACGATAAATAGATCGGATAATAAATATCTATGAAAATCGTTCAAGAAGAAAATTTACAGCAGGTTGAGCATCATCTTGGCTCGCGTTATCAGCTTGATATGATGTCATGCCTATTTTTCGTATTGGGTATGCTCATTTGCGGCTATATCTTACATAACTTTGTTTTTTAACCCGAATTAAATGATAAAAAAACCCGGCCAATTGCCGGGTTTTTTAATTCTCAGGAATTAAGCATTGCGTTTAGCAAAGTCATCCATGAAGTTTACCAATGCCTGTACACCTTCTAACGGTACGGCATTGTAAATGCTGGCACGCATACCGCCTACTGAACGGTGGCCGGCAAGGTTAAGCAAATGGTTTTCTTTTGCTTCTTGCAGGAACTGTTTTTCAAGTTCAGGATTTGCCAAGGTAAATGGAACGTTCATGATTGAACGGTTTTCTTTGGCAATCGGATTTGCATAGAAGTCGCTAGAATCGATATAGCCATAAAGCAATTCAGCTTTTTGCAGGTTCACTTTATGAATCGCGTCTACACCGCCCTGTTCCAGTAACCATTCAAATACCAGACCAGATAGATACCATGCATAAGTTGATGGTGTGTTGACCATCGAACCGTTTTTCGCTTGATCTGCATATTTCAGGATGCTTGGAATTTCAGGTTTTGCCTGATCAAGCAGATCTTCACGGATAATAACCAGTGTTAAACCTGCAGGGCCAATATTCTTTTGCGCACCGGCATAGATCAGACCGAATTTAGAAACATCAATCGGTGCAGACAGAATGCTTGAAGAGAAATCACATACGAGTGGCTTATCAGTTTCTGGCACATGGGCAAATTGCAGACCGCCAATAGTTTCGTTATCTGCATAATGCACATAAGCGGCATCATCAGAAAGATTCCATGTGCTTTGATCAGCAATCGCTAATTTACCATCTTCAGTTTTAATGCCTGCTTCAACCACATTGATATCGCCATAGCGTTTAGCTTCTTTCAATGCTTTTTCAGACCAGATACCGGTACGGATATAGTCAGCTTTGTTGTTTTTACCCAGCAAGTTCAATGGAATTGCCGAGAATTGCAAAGATGCACCACCCTGCAAGAACAGTACTTTATAGTTCTCAGGAATATTCATGAGTTTGCGAAGGTCTGCTTCTGCCTTTTCCGCAACTGCAACATAGTCTGCACTACGGTGGCTCATTTCCATGATCGAAAGACCTTTGCCCTGCCAGTCAAGCATTTCAGCTTGAGCCTTTTCAAGTACGGCAGTAGGTAATGCAGCAGGACCAGCACAGAAGTTGTACGCGCGCATGATTTTTCCTTTCAGAGTGAAACACAATAAAATGATGGCATTTAACCATATCTGGACGCCGCTTGCACAAAATTATTTCTATCCAAGAATGAAGATAGAGTCAAAAAACCAATCTAGATTCGAGGGATAATTTGAATATCTTTGATTTTTTTGTTCTAACTCGGTGATTTCATTTATGAGAAATTGTACAGCTAAAAATATTCAATCTCATCCAATACTTAGAAGATGTTGAATCGGCCGCTAATATAAAATAATTGAAAAATGAATTTAAACTCGGCTCAAGTTTTAGAGTGACATAGAACTATCAGCTTGAAACTTGAGAAGTGAATTGTTTCAAATTACAACAATACTACAACTTAACCCATTCCTGCACTGCAAGCACTTGATTTATAATGCAGCTTAGACTGAATTAATGTGACTTTTACATTACCACTTTATGAATATGAAGAAAAATAAACAATGTGTCTGCTGGGGTCTGACTGTACTTGCATCTATGATGTATGGCAGTTTTGCTTATGCACAAAGCATCAGCTTTAAGGATGCAGAACAACAATTGTTGCAACGTTCCTATAGTAGCCAGGCTTTTCAAAGTCTGGAGCAAGCGTCAAAACTTGAAGCAGAAGCTGTCAAAGGTATTGGCCTACCTCGTGTTGACCTGAATGTTCGTGCCTATGCCTTTCATAGTGAAGTCGATATTCCATTAAAGCAGTTTAAAAATAATCTGGAAAATTCACTCTCTCAAGGCGTGAATGGCCGGCTTAATGAGTGGGAAGCCAGTAATGGTGTGGATCTACCTGCAGGTATTACTGATCCACTGCGTGAAGGACTTAACAATACTATTCATAGCGGAGTTGGTCTGATTCCGGATACGTCTAATGTCGTCCTTGAAGATCAGGTGATTCGTCCCACTGTTTCCGTGATGATGCCACTATATACCGGAGGCCTCACCCGTAGCGCCAAAGAAATTGCCAATATTCAGTCAGGACGTAGCGAACTTAGCAATCAGCAGCAACAGGACACGCAGCGTTTTGAACTGATTCAGTCTTACTTTAATGTTCAACTACAAAAACAGTTACTGGATGCAGCACTCTTTAATTCAAATGCCATGCAACAACATTATCGTAATGCTCTGAAGCTGGAACAGCAGGGTTTTATCAGTAAAGGTCAACGCATGCAGTTCGAAGTGGCACGCAACAATGCTGAACGCGCACAACAAAATGCCCAAGCCAATCTGAATGCTGCCCTATTTCAGCTAAATAATCTGTTGCTGGATAGCAATATCACCGAGCTAAGCACACCTTTGTTTGTGAATCGTGCTGAACCCCAAAATGTGAATATTCTGCTCAGCAGTTTTAGCCAGAACTCTCCTCTGATCAAAAAAATGCAGATGGATACCGAACTGGCCAAAGCCAATGTCAAAGCCCAGCAGGCCGCTAAAAAGCCAAATGTTTTTGCGTTTGGTGAATATAGCTTGGATCAACATCAAAACTGGATTGTGGGGGTTGCAGCACGTTATAACCTGTTCTCAGGCATTGATAAAAATAAAAATATTCAGGCTGCAGAGCTGAAACGCTATGCCGCTGAACTCATGACGGCGCGTACCCAGCAGGAGATTGAAAACCTGATTTATAAATCATTTAGTGAAGCAGTCAGCGCCCAGCAAAGTGATGCTCTACTTCAGCAGAACCTGAAAGCAGCTCAGGAAAACCTGCGTATTCAGGAGTTATCCTTTAAGGAAGAAGTCGGGACAGCCACTCAGGTCATCGATGCCCAAAACATGCTCAGCAGTTTAAAGGCAGAAATGGCATTAAACGCTTATAAATATGTAATATCTCTCGCGACCTTATTACAGAGCCATGGCTCAATTGTTGAATTTCCAAATTACATGCAACATGCCAATACCCACTATATTCGTTAATGGAGCCAGACATGACAGATGAGCAAAAGCCAGAACATCCTGTTGATGAAACGGCTTCAGAAATCAATTACAGTGAATCAGAGCCAGATAATCCTGAAAGCACAGAAAAAAAATCGCGCAAAAAATATCTGCTTTTAGCTTTAATTCCAGTGATTCTTGCTTTGATTGGGTTTGGCCTATGGAAAACCTATCAACCCAAAGAAATCGAGCTACAAGGCCGGGTTGAGGCAGAAACCGTTCAAGTGGCCACCAAAGTTCCAAGCCGGATTGAAAAGATTTATGTACAGGAAGGCGATAACGTCAAGAAAGGCCAGGCGCTGGTAAAATTACATAGTCCTGAAATTGAGGCGAAAAAGCAGCAGGCTTTAGCTACTTTACAGTCTGCATTAGCACTTCAGTCCACCGCAGAACGTGGTTCTCAGGAAGAAAATATCGCTTCTCTGTATGCCAACTGGCAGTCACTAAAAGCACAGGAGCAACTCGCTAAAACTTCCTATCAACGTGGAGCTAACCTGTTTAAGGAGGGTGTCATTTCCCGCCAGCGCCGAGATGAACTGTTTGCAGCTTCACAATCTGCATCCCAAATGACAGAAGCCGCTTATCAGCAATATGCCCGGGCTAAACGCGGCAGTACACCAGAACAGAAAAGTTCTGCAGATGCTCAGGTCGATATAGCCCGTGCAGCAGTCGCCGAAGCCAATGCACTAGAAGCAGAAACTGAATTATTGGCACCGATTGATGGTACCGTCTCCAAAACCTATGGCAATGCCACTGAGCTGGTGGCAACCGCAGTGCCAGTGGTCAGCCTGATCTCGGCAGAACGCTGGATTAGCCTGAATATTCGTGAAGACCAATATGCCGCTTTAGGTAAACAGCAACAGCTTGAAGGGTTTATTCCGGCACTGAATCAATCAGCTACTTTTAAAGTAAAAAATATTAGTGCTGAAGGTGAATTTGCCACCATTAAAACCACGCGCCAAACCGGTGGTTATGATGTCCGCAGTTTTAAAGTTCATCTTGTGCCAGTCACTGAAATGCCTGAGCTAAAAGTCGGCATGAGCGTGCTGTTTAAATTGAAAGAGCCAAAATAAATGGCTTCTGGATTCTGGGCGGGTATTCAGCGTGAAATACGCTATTTATGCAGAGAAAAATGGGATCTGGCTCTGGTCCTGCTCGCCCCTGCCTGTATTCTGATTTTACTTGGTAGCATGTTTGCCAAAGGCAAACCGGATCATCTACCAATCGCCATTATTGATCAGGATCAAAGTAGCCTGAGCAGCAAGATTTATGATCATTTATCTTTGAATCATACCCTACAAGTGCATACCGTTTCCGATCAAACGGTCGAAATCGAGAAGCTATTAAACGAAAATAAAATCTGGGGCTATATTCATATTCCTGCCGGAGCCGAGCAACGACTGGTCAAAGCTCAGGATGCTGAAATTAGTATTGCTTTTAATCAGAGTTATTTTAGTATCGGGAATACCATTTCTTCGGCTATGCTACTTAGCACCTTGCAGGCTCTGGCTGAATTTACTGGCAAGCAGTATCTAGGTAACACGCTCCCCTATCTGGAAGCACCTACACCGAATATTAAAATTTCCCCACTGTATAATCCGCAGCTGAATTATGAATTTTATCTGGAACCTTACATGGTGCCGGCAATTTTGCACTTGCTGTTATGTTGCTGTGTGGCTTTTGCTGTGGGTCAGGAAATTAAACGACATACTGTTAGTCATTGGATTGCCCAACAAAACTTGTGGTCGGCACTGCTGTCTAAAAATCTGGTTTATGTAGCAATATTTTGTTGCTGGACCTGGGCTTGGATGTTTTGGCTGGTCGAAATTCGCGGCTGGTTTATTGCCGGGTCATTATGGCCAATTCTTCTGGCGCAAATACTGTTCTATAGTGCCTATGCCTTTATCAGTAGTGCGGTGGTTCTGGCCACTCAGGACCTGACCAAATCTTTTGGTCTACTAGCAGTTTATGGTGGTTCATCGCTCAGTTTTGCTGGGGTGACTTTGCCCCTTAATAATGCCCCACTATTCACCCAGTTCTGGGCCAATATTATTCCCTATACACCCTATGCCAAATTACAGACGGAGCAATGGGTGATTGGCAGTCCGCTCTCTCTTTCACTGCAACCGATGTTCGTGCTCGTCATTTATGTCGTGCTTTATGCTGTGCTGGCCTATGTCTTTCTCAAAAAAACAGCCAAAGGAGTGTCACCATGAAATCACTCTGGAAAGCTTATTGCCAAACTTTTAAAGACATTATTAGCAATACCAGTATTTTTACCACCCTAATTTTATCGGTTGTGTTTTACAGCTTTTTTTATCCAACGGCGTATAAAGCTGAACAGGCAGAAGCCTTGCCGATTATTATTGTCGACGAAGAGCAAAGTGCTTTAACCAATACCATTATCAGTCATGTCAGCCAAAGCCCCAATGTACAAATCAAGGCGGTGACTGGAAATTTTGCTGAAGCCAAATACTGGGTGGAAACTCAAAAAGCTGACGGGATTTTATTATTACCAGATAATCTTTCTCAATCTATCCGGCATGGTGAAAATGGCGGGATTGGGCTGTACTTAAGTGCTGCTAACTTTTTAATTACCAAACAGATTGGTTTAGGCTTGGTCTCTTCAGTAGAAAATACCTTAAGTGAATATGCTGAACGCTTTAGCGAGATTTCACACTTCTCTCCTGCCCTATCCATTCACCAGATTCCATTATTTAATACGCTTTCTGGCTATGGCAGCTATGTGTTTCCGGCTGTTGCGCCATTGATTATTCATCAGACTATTTTTCTAGGCCTGAGTATGTTAATTGCGTTGTATCGAGAAAGTAGACAGGTGATTAATCTGACCACCTTAAGTGGTATCAGTTTGGCGATTCTGACCATTGGCTGTCTGGGCTGTTATTACCTGTTTGGTTTTACTTTCTGGTATTTTGATTATCCCCGTGGTGGAAATTTCTGGGGCATGCTGCTGGCTGTACCCATCTTTGTATTCTGCATGATTGGTATTACCACACTATTCGCCAGTTTTCTGGACATGCCAGAACGCGCCGGTCATATCATTGTTTTTACTTCGATTCCGCTCTTTATGCTTTCAGGAGTCGCCTGGCCGCATGCTGCCATGCCAGTCTGGGTCCAACTTATTGGGCAAGCTTTACCTTCGACCCAAATCGTGCAGATGTTTATTCAGCTCAATCAGATGGGCGTGCCCACTTATATGATTCTAGGAAAGCTTGCTTATCTATTGGTGATCGGCATCATCTGTATGAGCTTAGGCTATTATCGGCTACGCCCACGTTCTTAGATATGGATTTATTCAGTCTATTCACATTGAAAATTATTCACCAAATACCTGAATATTAAAGTTGCGGATTTTAGTACTGCCATTCGGCTGGTCAAAACTCACATCATACTGAACCAGATTTTTTGGATAGACAATTTCATAGCTGACCTTGTATTCACTCGGTTTACCGTTATTTTCCTCGAAGTTCTTTCTCATGATAGTCTTGGACTTATATTCACCTTGCGGAATTGAACGTGAAAAACGCTTCATGATTTTTTCATTGTTTTGAAACTCTGCCTGCAACTTCGGTTCAAGCTGAGCTAAAAACTCGTCATATTTTCCATCACGCAGGTCTTCATAAGCTACTTGCGCTGCCTTTTCCTGCTCAGGGCTTGGATCGGGCATACTGTCCATTGCATTATTACAGCCGCTGAGTGCAATAGCTGCGGTCAAAAGCATCAATCTGGTTTTCATTATTTATCTCTCATTTAGCCGATGTGTAAAAAAGGACGCCGAAGCGCCCTTTTTCATCAGTAGCAGAACTTATTCCTCTACTGTATTGTCATCATCTTTTTCAGCTTCTTGTGTATCAGTTACATCATCAGCTGCAGATTCAGTATTTTCAATATCTTCCAATATTTCCAACTCATCTTCAACTGCTTCAATCGCTTCTACACCCACCAGTTTTTCATCTTCAGCCAGACGGATCAGACGAACACCTTGTGCATTACGACCAGTCTGTGCCACTTCAGAAGCACGGGTACGTACCAATGTACCGCCATCAGAAATCAGCATCAGTTCTTTAGATGCGTCAATCGCAACTGCACCGACCAGCTCACCGTTACGTTCTGAGGTCTTGATTGCAATCACACCCTTACCGCCACGTTTCTTGGTTGGGAAGTCATCTACCGGGGTACGTTTACCATAACCATTTGCAGAAGCACACAGCACTTCACCGGTTTCAGGTACAACCACTAGAGATACGATACGACTAATGAAGTTAGCTTCAGTTGTATCTTCATCATCAGATTCAACATCTGCATCTTCTGCATCTTCAACCTGAGAAGCACCGATGGTCACGCGCATACCGCGCACACCTTTGGCTGAACGACCCATTGAACGTACGTCAGTCTCTGCGAAACGAATTGCTTTACCTTCGTTCGAGAACAACATAATTTGCTGTTCACCGTCAGTAATCGCAACACCAATTAAGGTGTCATCGCCATTCAGTTCAATCGCACGTAAACCGTTTGAACGAACATTTGAGAACTGTTCCAGTTCTACACGTTTAATCGTACCGTACTCAGTCGCCATAAACACATAGAAGTTCTTACGAACAGCTTCGGCTTGCTGTGCAAAGTCATTGATGATGTCAGCATCAAGATCAGTGGTTGAAAGTGCTAAACCAAGCTCTTTCAATTGAACACGCAGTGCATCAGAAATATCATCTGCACCATCTTCAGATTCAGCAAGAGCTGCTTCTAGTGCCGCAAAGTGACTATTGATCACTTCATTGGTTTGCAGCTGGGCAGCATTGGTCTTCACAAATGCCTTGAAGTCAGCCAGACGTTCTTTGAATTTCTTCGGTGCATCAATCACTGGCAAGATAGCAGTAATGGTTTCGTTGTCATCCAGCGGCAACAAGTTCACCATTGGGCGACCTTTGGCACCACGCGAAGCTTGTGGCACCTCATAAACTTTCAGGCGATAAACCTTACCGACATTGGTGAAGCAAAGTACCGTAGCATGGTTCGATGTTACAACCATGTGCTGGATGTAATCGTCTTCTTTCATGCTGGTTGCAGACTTACCACGACCGCCACGACGCTGAGCAGCATAGTCAGATAATGGTTGAGTTTTCGCATAGCCTGTTTTTGAAACGGTCAGAACCATTTGCTCTTCAGGAATCAGATCTTCACGAGAGAAGTCGATACGAGATTCAACAATATCTGTTTTACGCGCATCGCCATATTGCTGAAGAATCAATGCCAGCTCTTCTTTAATGACGTTCATCAATAAGTTGAAGTCATTTAAGATGGCTGTGTATTCAGCAATTTGACCTAAGATTTCAGAATATTCAGCTTGAAGTTTATCCTGCTCAAGACCGGTCAAACGGTGCAAACGCAGTTCCATAATCGCGTTGACTTGAGTCGGAGATAAGCGATACACCTCACCATCAATACCAAATGGGCGCTCTGGATCTTCGCCTTCAATTTCGTCAGGACGTACAGAAACAGCACCCGCTTTTTCAAGCAATGCTGCCACACCGCCTGCTGCCCACTCACCTGCTTGTAAACGTTCACGCGCTTCAGCCGGGTTGGCAGAAGTTTTGATGGTTTCGATGATGGCATCAATATTTGCCAGAGCAACGGTTAAACCTTCTAAAATATGACCACGTTCACGTGCTTTGCGCAGTTCGTACATGGTACGACGTGTCACGACTTCCTGACGGTGACGAATGAACGCCGCAATGATGTCTTTCAGGTTCATCAATTTCGGCTGACCATTGTCCAGACACACCATATTGATGCTGAAAGAATTTTCTAACTGTGTATTCTGGAACAGGTTATTGACGATAACTTCAGCATTTTCACCACGCTTCAGGTCAATCGCAATACGCATCCCTTCTTTGTCAGATTCATCACGAAGTTCAGAAATGCCTTCAAGTTTTTTCTCTTTGACCAGCTCGGCGATACGTTCAATCGTTTTCGCTTTGTTGACCTGATAAGGAATTTCTGTGAAGACAATCGTAGTACGGCCAGATTTGGCATCTTCTTCAAAGTGATATTTACCACGAATATGCAAACGGCCTTTACCGGTACGATAGGCATCCACGATACCTGATTTACCGTAAATAATACCGCCCGTTGGGAAATCTGGACCGGAAATATATTCCATCAGACCTTCGATGCTGATATTTGGATTATCTGCATAAGCCAGACACGCATTCACCACTTCAGTCATGTTGTGTGGCGCCATATTGGTCGCCATACCGACTGCGATACCGGCCGCACCATTCACCAATAGGTTCGGAATACGAGTTGGCATGACTTGCGGAATACGCTCAGAACCGTCGTAGTTATCTTCCCAGTCAACTGTATCTTTTTCCAGATCGGCCAGTAATTCATGGGTCAGCTTACGCATACGAACTTCGGTATAACGCATTGCCGCAGCGCTATCGCCATCGATCGAACCAAAGTTCCCTTGACCATCAACCAGTTGGTAGCGCAGACTAAAGTCCTGAGCCATACGGACAATGGTTTCATAAACAGCATAATCACCATGTGGATGATATTTACCGATGACATCACCTACAACACGGGCAGACTTTTTGTAAGCTTTGTTGTAGTCATTGCCCAATTCGTGCATTGCGAATAGCACACGACGATGAACAGGTTTTAGACCATCTCGTACATCCGGCAAGGCACGTGACACAATCACGCTCATTGCATAGTCTAAATACGAGTGCTTGAGTTCATCCTCAATGGCAATCGGTCTAATTTCCGATACGCTCATGCATACTCCTTATTCTACAAGCCAGATTTGGCTTGCATTTATATGTCGTAAATCCAGCTATAAATCGGCTCAAAAAAAGCTGAACCAATATTAAAATTTAGTCGTACAGTATAGCATAATCTAGGCTAAATTTATCTGTTTCATCCCCAACTATCCACAGGATTTTTAGTAGAAATTTTAATCACTTCACAATATTTTGATATTAAAAAACCTCTGCTTGCAGAGGTTCATTTTTTTCTTTAAAAAAGCAAGTCACTTAAATATGAAGTTTAGAATCGATATCGGACAAATCATCTTCAGCTATGACCTGACTAGTTGATTTTGTCACAGCACAATCTTGCTTCATTAATGGATAAGCGACCAGGAATAAGCCGATAATAAGCGGAAATTCGTATAGTTCTCCCATCAAATCTTTATAGATAAAATCTGTAAAAATAAAATGAATAAAAAACCGATTATGTTCAATGCCATCAGACATCAGCAAGCCAATGAAAGCTAATATGAGTGCCCAAATTGGAAGTGATACATGCTTAAACTTATAAGCAATTTCTTGACGCAAAGGTGCTAAAAACAGCATAAACACCACGGGTGCAATCACAAGAACCGAAATACCACGGAAATAGATTTTTGGCACTTCCGGGAAATAGTCACGTCCCCAGCTGGTACTTCTACCAAACAGCATAATCCACCATGCAACTGACCAGAGCCAAAATTGTTTTTGACCTTTACTTAATTCAAATGGACGGATATAGAAAAAACTAAATACGGCAAAACCAAACAACATTAATGCTTGAATTGACTCAACTGCTGTAACCGTCATACCTCCTAACAAAGGAAGGTGCAAACTCGGGAGAAAAGGGAAAATCAAACAGCAGATCATCATTACCAAAATACTGACTGGTAACTGAAAATCAAATTTCACGGACACTCCGCCAAATGGCAAGCTTAATAAAAGTTTAATATTAACACAAAATATACAATAACCAAAATTTCGAGTCAGAAATGGACGACTTGTTAGTTAGATTAATTATTTAGATTAAAAAAAAAGAAAAACGCTCCTAAAGGAGCGTTTTTTTGAAACTGATTCAGAAATTAGATTTTAGAAACCAATTCAGGAATTACAGTGTTCAAGTCACCTACTAGCCAGTAGTCAGCTACTGCATTAATTGGAGCTTCTTCATCTTTGTTGATCGCAACGATCACTTTAGACTCTTTCATACCTGCCAAGTGCTGGATCGCACCAGAGATACCTACAGCGATGTACAGGTCAGGTGCAACGATCTTACCAGTTTGACCAACCTGCATATCGTTAGGAACGAAACCAGCATCAACTGCAGCACGTGAAGCACCTTGAGCAGCGCCAAGTTTGTCAGCTAGTGGATCAAGGATTTTGTGGTAGTTCTCACCAGAACCTACACCACGACCACCAGAAACGACGATACGAGCAGCTGTCAATTCAGGACGTTCAGATTTAACGATTTCTTCATTAATGAACTTAGAAATACCAGCATCACCAGTAGAAGCAGCAGCTTCAACCACAGCAGAACCACCTTCAGCAGCAACCGCATCAAATGCAGTACCACGAACAGTTGCAACGATTACTGATTCAGAAGACTCAACAGTTGCAATCGCGTTACCTGCATAGATAGGACGCTTGAATGTATTTGCAGAATCAACAGCGATGATGTCTGTGATCATGCTGACATCAAGAAGTGCAGCAGCGCGTGGCAGAATGTTTTTGCCAGTTGTAGTAGAAGCAGCAAGAATATGGCTATAGCCTTTACCTAATTCTGCAACCAGTTTTGCTACATTTTCAGCCAATTGGTTTGCATAAGCAGCGTCGTCAGCAAGTAAAACTTTGCTTACGCCCGCAACTTTAGCTGCCTGATCAGCAACTGCTTGAGCGCCAGAACCAGCAACCAATACAGTGATATCACCACCGATTTTTTGCGCCGCAGCAACAACGTTTAAAGTAGCAGCGTTAAGTGCTTTGTTGTCGTGCTCAGCGATTACTAAAATACTCATGATTTTTATCCTTCTGTATTAGATCACTTTCGCTTCGTTTTTCAATTTTTCTACAAGCTCGTCTACAGACTTCACTTGTACGCCAGCTTTACGCTCTGCAGGAGATTCAACTTTTACTGTTTTCAGTTTAGTTGTAGTAGTTACACCGAAATCTGCAGGTGACTTGGTATCAAGCGGTTTTTTACGCGCTTTCATGATGTTTGGAAGAGCTGCATAACGTGGCTCGTTCAAACGTAAGTCAGTAGTTACGATCGCTGGAAGTGATAATTCAACAGTTTGTAGACCACCGTCGATTTCACGAGTCACTTGTACTTTGTCGCCTTCAACTTTAACTTCTGAAGCGAATGTACCTTGACCTGCACCTAGAAGTGCACCAAGCATCTGACCAACCTGGTTAGAGTCGTCATCAATTGCTTGTTTACCAAGAAGGATCAATTGTGGTTGTTCAGCTTCAACAACACCTTTTAGAATTTTAGCAACTTCTAGCGCACCTAGCTGGCTGTCATCAGCTTCAACCAGAATACCGCGGTCAGCACCAAGCGCCATTGCAGAACGGATTTGTTCTTGCGCTTCTTTAGGACCAATAGAAACAACAACGATTTCTGAAACAGTTCCTTTTTCTTTTAAACGAACCGCTTCTTCCACCGCGATTTCACAGAATGGGTTAATTGACATTTTAACGTTTGTTAAGTCAACACCACTGTTGTCCGGCTTAACGCGAACCTTAACGTTGGCATCAACCACACGTTTTACAGCAACAAGAGCCTTCATGTAATCCTCGGCTGTTTTAGCAAATGTAAATGTTGAGAAAAGTTATAATAACTCTTCACTTAAATTTTTTTAGGTGCCCTATCTTGCAATGTGCACGGCATTTCGGTCAAGTCACAATTCAGCAAAGAGCTGTAAAAATGCGTAATTTTCCTTGAACGATGCGTTCACAATTAATCCGTATCGATTTATTACAATGAATTTTATCAATATTTAATAAAATTTAACCTTTGATTTTTATTATGTTTTTATTTGATGAAACACATCAGAACTTTTGATTTTTGCTTATTAAATGCACAAATCCGTCCTGAGATTTGTGGAAAATGACTTATATTTAAAAATGACCGCTTTGGTCAGTTTGGACATAATAGAGAATTGTTCATCATTTATTCTGCATATCTGCTCAATTTACTCCGCTTTATTTTGTTGGCAGGTCTAAAAATCGGGTTGTCATCAATCTATAAATATAAAAAAAGCATACCGGGAGCAGTATGCTTTTTTAAAATACGACATTGCTTAATTAATAATTAACCAGCTTGCAGCAAGGGCAAGTAAACCACCTGAGGTGCCATCAACCCATTTCTGTTTACGCTCATCAATTTGTGTATTGCGGGTAATTCTGCTGAACAGAATGCTGAGAGCACAATAAACAATGAAAATCATACCGATAAAAATAAAAGAGAGAATTAAGCCTTGGCTCACCGTATTTCCGCTTTTATCGATAAACTGCGGCAAGATCGCAAAATAGATCAGCATGCCTTTAGGATTGAGTAAGGCCGTAAAGAAGCCTTTTTTCACTGGATTAGCAGTGGTCTTTTTCTCAATTTTCATTGAGTTTTTACTAAATACTGATTTCAACAGGCTACAAGCCAGATAGAGCAAATAAGCAATACCCAACCAGCGAATCGCCTCAAACAATACCGGAAAAGACACGATAATCGCTGCGATTCCTATTGCTACCAAAATGGAATGTACCAGATAACCTGAACAAATCCCGATAGTTGCCATCATGCCTGCTTTTGCATCTTTACCCATCACTTGAGACAGGATAAACAGCATATCTGGTCCAGGTGTAAAAATCAGGGGGAGCACGGTCAGTGCAAAAAGTGCAAATACAGACATTTCCTTTTTCCTTTGAATCTTCGGAAAGTGGAATTAGTATCTGCGAATTTTTACAAAATAGGCTTTCAATTTATTTTATAATAAGTATTATTTTTCGAATTATATTCTAATTTATGAAAATATCTTCCAAGTCTGTGCGAGTAAAACTTGATCGAATTGATAAAAATATCATTCATCACTTGCAAGCCAATGGTCGTATTCAGAACAACGATCTGGCACGTGAAATTGGACTATCCCCTTCTTCCTGTCTGCGTCGGGTGAAATTGCTTGAAGATGCGGGCGTGATCCAAAATTACACCACCATCGTGGATTCACAGAAAATCGGTTTTCAACTGATTCTGTTTTCACGGATCTGGCTGGTCGGTCAGGATGCAGAAACCATTGATACTTTTATTGAGGCGATGAAAGAGCTGCCTCAGGTGATGGAGTGCTATATCATTCTGGGTGAATGTGATGCGATGTTAAAAGTTGTGGTGCCTGATCTGGAAAGTTACCGTAAATTCCAGTCTACCCATCTAACCAAGAAAAATGGCATTACCAGTGTCAAAACTGATTTACCCAGCCAGATCATCAAGCAAAGTTTTCAGTTACCGCTGGATGACTTATAAAATATTTCAACAATAAAAAAGGATGACCTTGGTCATCCTTCATATTTATTAAACTTGTAAAAAGTCACGATGCACATGACTCAGTTCAATCAGTTCATAAGACTTTAGATCAAAAATATTCCAGATTTCGAGCGCATCTTCTTTCAGGTCAACAGCTTTACTGGCTCGCTGTGTGGTCTGCCATTGCAGATCAGAAATCCATAGATAATACTGGCCTGTTTCAGGATTATAAGCCTGCATTTTCCCTTCTGCATTAATCCCTTGCACGATTGCCCCTTCAGGGAGAACGGCTTCAATAGTGGGCAAGCTAATCTCAACAAAATGTTTGATCTGGCGTAAACCATAACCCGCGAACATGTCTTTTTGAGCTGGGCTTAACTGCGCATACTTTTGTTGTATATCCGGGATAATTGCTGTGTCCATAAAAATTCCAGTATCGAGATCGCTGATTTTCTTTTAAAAATTGATTACTATTTATACTTATATCCGAAAACAGCCATTTGAAAAATAAGACAATAGTGAAATATCTTTCCAACAGTCTGTTCAGGTCATATTTTGAGCATGATACATGAAAGTTTTATGCCATGAATCCTAATCATCCGACAAGCGGAAGAAAACTTTATATTTTCCCTATTCTTTATGCTGTGCCCGCGGATGCGCCTGATCATAAATCTGCGCAAGTCGATCAAAATCAATATGAGTATAAATTTGTGTGGTACTCAAATTGCTATGCCCCAACATTTCCTGAACGGCACGAAGATCACCACTATTCGACAGCATATGGCTGGCAAAACAATGCCGCAATAAATGCGGATGCAGGTCAACATTAACCCCTGCACGCTGCGCCTGAAACTTGACCCGGTTTTCAATTTGCCGTGCACCGAGCGGATTGCCTTTTTGGGTGATAAATACATTCGCGTCAGGTACAAAATCACCATTCCAGAGCGGATAAACTTTTAGCCATTCCATCAGACTGTCTTTGGCTTTTGAACCAAAAGGCACTACCCGGGTTTTATTGCCTTTACCAGTAATACGCAAGAGCTGACGATTAAAATCAACATCCTTGATTCTTAAGCTCTGAATTTCTGCCAAACGTAAACCACTGGAATAGAGTAATTCCAGAATCGTCTTGTCTCTCAACCACATTTGCTGCTGCGCTTCGGTTTCTGGAGCCGGCTGGTCCAGAATCTGGTTCACAGTTTCAATATCGACCATACCCGGCAAAGGACGTGACTGACGTTTCAACTGAAAATCATCAGCCGGATTAAATGCAAGATACTGCGCCTGCTCTGCCCATTTCATGAACTGGCGAATCGAAGAGAGCATCCGCTGCAAGCTACTCGAACTTAATCCGTGCTGCTCGACTTTTTCAGCCAGAAATTGGCGTAAATCCGTGGCTTCCACATCATTAAGCGCTAGTTGTTGTACTGCGCAGAATTCCAGAAAATTAGCTACATCACGTTCATAGGCCTGCAAGGTATGTTTAGACTGGTTCTGGATCTCACGTTCTTTGAGCCAGATTCCGAGCAAGTCTTTTGCAGAAAGCTTTACTTGCTCCATTCAATTGACTCCAGCCAAGCTTCAATCAGTTCTGCGGTCTGTACTGGATGAGTCGCCGCAAGGAAATGATCTCCGCTTTGAATTATATGCAGGTTTGCATGTTTCAAATTTTGCTTTAAGCATTGCCCCACCTGAACGGTACTTAAAGCGTCTTGGTCACCCCAGATCAGTAGAACAGGAATCTCAAGATTGCTTAACTGTTTCAGGCTAAATACGGTTTGATCTTGTAAAAACCAATCAGGAACATCTTTAAACTGCTCGCGATAATCTATCCGCCAGTCAGCACAACCGAACTGTGATAGATCCACACCACCAGAAGTTGCCAATAAAACCAGTCCTTTGACTTTCTGTGGATGATGCAGTGCAATTCCAACTGCAAGAACTCCCCCCATGGACTGGGCAACCAGAATCGAATCATCCTCAATCTGCTCTGTGATGAGTTCCTGCAGATCATGAAGATTTTGAATAGTTGAATTTGGTTCTACCCCATCGAAGCCCGGATATGTCAATATTTTTGTAGATTGATCTGTTTTTAAATGAGCCAACAACGGCTGCCAAAAGCCTTGGCTGCCTGATGCACCCGGTAAAAACACAAGCTGATTCATAGAGCTGTTGTGATATCAATTAAATATGGAATTCATCCTATCATAAAAAAAGCACCGTACTATGTGCGGTGCTTTTTAGAGAAATAAATGTGGGATTAACCCTGGAAGTAGCGCAAGTCCAGTCGACCTTCATAAACATTGGCAGTTGGACCTGTCATCCAGACTACATCACCTTCTTTCCATTCAATCTGCAATTTACCACCCGCAAGTTCAATTTCGACCTTGCTAGATAACAAACCACGGCGCATACCAGACACTGCTGCAGCACAGGCACCTGTACCACAAGCCAGTGTTTCGCCTACACCACGCTCATAAACACGTAAACGAGCATGCTTTTCATCAATGATCTGCATAAATCCAGCATTAACGCGTGCCGGGAAACGCACATGAGATTCCACCTGTGGACCAATTTTAGCCACATCAGCAGTCAACACATCCGGAACAATCGTCACTGCATGTGGATTACCCATATTCACCACATCAATCGTCAGTTTCTCACCACCCGCCAGATCGATGTCATACAGATTTTCCGGTTCTTCAGCCACGAATGGAATTTCCTGAGGTAGGAATTTTGGATAACCCATATTCACTCGTACCCAGCCATTGGCACCAAGTTCAGGTTCCACGATTCCAGCTTTGGTCTGTACCTTGATTTTGGTTTTAGTCGTTAATTGACGTTCATGCACGAAACGGGCAAAACAGCGCACACCATTACCGCACTGCTCAACTTCAGAACCATCCGCATTAAAAATACGGTATTTAAAATCTGCACTTGGAATATCAGGCGGTTCAACAATCAAGAGCTGGTCAAAACCCACACCAAAGTTACGATTTGCCAAGCGCTGAATAGTGAGAGTATCCAGATAAGCACGCTGGCTAATCAGGTCTACCACCATAAAATCATTGCCCAGGCCATGCATCTTGGTAAATTCAAGCAACATTATTCAGTCTCCTTAAGGCAATAAACGCTCACGTTCCCAAAGTGATTCAACCGTTTCACGCTCACGAATCAGATGCGCCTGATCACCATCCACCATCACTTCAGCAGCACGGCCACGACTGTTATAGTTTGAACTCATTACGAAACCATATGCACCAGCCCCAAGAACTGCTAGTACATCATTTTCTTTAATGGCAAGCTCGCGTTCTTTGCCCAGGAAATCGCCTGTTTCACAGATCGCGCCCACCACATCCCATTCTTTTGTTTCCACATCTGTACGCGGTGTCACAGACTGAATATCCATCCATGCTTCATATAAAGCTGGACGAATCAGGTCATTCATCGCGGCATCAATGATGGCAAAGTTACGGTGATTGGTTGGTTTCAGCAGATCCACTTTGGTCAGTAACACGCCTGCATTCGCTGAAATACTACGACCCGGTTCCATATACACTTTCAGGCCCAGTTTTTCTAAAGCAGGACGCATGGCATTGGCATATTCTTCAACCGATGGCGGTGTTTCATCTTTATAGGTCACACCCAGACCACCACCAATATCGATGTGTTTCAGGTTGATGCCCATGTTTTTTAGCTTGTCGATCATGACAATGACACGATCCAGCGCATCAACAAACGGCTGGGTTTCAGTCAACTGCGAACCGATATGACAGTCAATCCCGACCACTTCAAGATTTGGCAATGATGCTGCATAAGCATAGGTATCAAATACGCTATCTGATGGAATACCAAATTTGTTTTCTTTTAAACCAGTGGAAATATATGGATGAGTCTTGGCATCAACATCCGGATTAACACGTAGAGAAATCGGCGCTTTAACCTTAAGTTCAGCCGCTACTTTCTGAATACGGTCCAGTTCGGCATAAGATTCCACATTAAAACAGGCGATGCCTACTTCTAATGCCTTTTTAATATCTGCTTCAGATTTACCCAAGCCTGAGAATACGATTTTTGAAGGCTCACCACCGGCTTTCAAGACACGAGCCAGTTCACCACCAGTCACGATATCGAAACCAGCACCCTGCTTGGCCAATACATTCAATACCGCAAGATTAGAGTTTGACTTTACCGCAAAACAGATTTGATGATCGATAAAGCTAAAAGCACGGTCCATATCCAGATAATGCTTTTCAAAAGTTGCTTTTGAATAAACATAAAGTGGTGTGCCAAATTGCTCTGCGAGCTGTTGCAGTGAACATTGCTCAGCATGCAATACCCCATTAATGCGGGTGAAACTCATGAATGTATCCTTTCTCTGAAAGTCTTAAGGAGATGGTGTTGAATCGGATTCAGCGGGCGCTTCAAATTGCTGCTTGACCGGCGCATCCTGTTGTTCATCTGATACTTGCGGTGCAGATTCAGTATTTTTATAGAGTAAATACTTGGCACGTTTATCGTAGTTTGGATCATTTGGAAGATGTAAAGCTCCCGACTGACCACAACCGACCAAGGCAAAACCGACTGTAATTAAACTGATGTAGCAAATGACCTGACGCATCTGACCACCTATATGAGTATTTTCGATGAAGTATAACGCGATCATCCGTATGACCAAAGCGCTAAACGCTAGAGAGTATATTCAGACATAAAAAAACGCCAGCAGATCGCTGACGTTTTTATTGATATGGATTATTTATGTTTCTGTTTATATAAGCCTAAATATCCAATAATCAGCAAAATGAACCACACCGGGCTGACCATCAAGGCACGACGGGTATCATCTTCCAGCGATAACACACCAATCATACCAACAAAGAAAATAATGACGATCCAGCAAGTCACCAATCCACCAGGCAGCTTGAATATGGATTTAGCATGCAATTCCGGACGGGTACGGTAATAGATCATGTAGCTCCAGATAATGATCAGCCATACACAGATAAACAGAATAGTCGACAAAGTCGTTGCTAAGGTAAATGCTTCAACCGTATTCGGCACGAAGTATTGTAATGCTGCACCGAGCAATAAACAGATCGCTGAGAAATACAAAGCATTCGCTGGAACGGCGCGCGAATTCAAACGACCAAATGCTTTCGGTGCCTGTTCTTCACGAGACAAACCAAACAGCATACGGCTGGTTGAGAACACCCCACTGTTCATCGATGACATTACTGATGACAACACCACCAGGTTCATGATGATCGCGGCCGCCGCAATACCTGCTTGACTGAACAGATTCACAAACGGAGAAACATTTGGATTGATCTGATCCCATGGTGTTACTGACATCACAATGATCAGAGCCAGCACATAGAAAATAATAATACGGATCGGAATCGAGTTCACCGCTTTCGGCAGGTTACGCTCTGGATCTTTGGTTTCAGCAGCCGTAGTACCAACCAGCTCTACACCTACAAAGGCGAAAATCGCAATCTGGAAACCAGCCAGGAAACCCATAGTTCCTGTCGGGAATAAACCGCCATGATCCCAGATATGGGCAAATGAAGCGACCGTACCTGCATCATTAGTAAAGCCAGTAAAGATCATCCACAGACCCACACCAATCAAAACAATAATGGCGATAATCTTGATCAAAGCAAACCAGAATTCCATTTCACCAAACAGTTTCACGGTTGCCAGGTTCAAGCCCATAATAAAGACAATAGAGGCAATACTGATCAACACGCCTTCACCCGGAGTAAATGGCAGACCGTTATTAAAGAATTGCAAGTAATAGATAATGGCTGACAAATCCGCGATACCAATCGTGATCCAGCATAACCAGTAGGTCCAGCCGACAAAATAACCTGCCCATGGCCCGATCAGATCTGTGGCAAAATCAATAAAAGATTTATATTGCAGATTGGATAACAATAATTCACCCAATGCACGCATGACCAGAAACACCATAAAACCGATGATCATATAAATCACCAGAATGGATGGTCCTGCCAGGCTAATGGTTTTCCCTGAACCCATAAACAGGCCGGTGCCAATCGCACCCCCAATGGCAATTAACTGCAGGTGCCGGTTGGATAAACTACGCTGTAGCTCACCATCTTCCGATGATGAGTGACTATATTTTTCTGACATTATTTCATTTCAACTTTGAGTTTTAATCGCGACAAATTAACGTAAAAAACATGGAATACAAAAAGAAAATTCGCATCATTTGTATTTTCCAACTAATCTTGCAAGTTAATTTATTTTTCTTATATCAATATTCATTTATCTTTAGTCTTAGTTTTAAGGCGCAATGAATACAGGATTTTTCTTGTCAAAGCGCTGAAACTATGTAAAAAATAGAATACAAATCCGCCAATATTCGCGTTTAGGATGAGCGCGCATGGCATAGCAATTGCTTTTCAATCAACATCTCAAATAAAGCTGACACGGATAAATAAGAAGAAATTTATGCAAAATTTACAAAGCATCATGGAAACCGTCAGTGGCTGGGTCTGGGGCCCATATATGCTGGTCCTCATTGTCGGTACCGGTATATTCCTGACCTTCCGCCTGCTGTTCTGGCAGTTCCGCATGTTGCCACTGGCCTTTAAACAGGTTTTTGGCAAACACCCTTCGCATGAAGGCGATATTTCCCAGTTTGGCTCACTCATGACCGCACTGTCAGCTACAATCGGTACCGGTAATATTGCCGGTGTGGCAACTGCCTGTGTGCTGGGTGGTCCTGGGGCCGTATTCTGGATGTGGATGACTGCCCTGTTCGGAATGGCAACCAAATATGGCGAAGGTGTACTGGCCGTCAAATACCGGGTTAAAAATGAACGCGGTGAAATGTCTGGCGGTCCAATGTATTACATTGAGCGTGGCCTGAAATGGAAATGGCTGGCGCTGATCTTTGCGTTCTTTGGTGCTGTCGCATCTTTCGGAATTGGTAGTTCAGTTCAGTCCAACACTGTTGCACTTGCAGTAGAAAATGGTTTCGGTCTGGAAACCTGGATCACCGGTATCGTGATCACTGCGTTTTCTGCACTGGTAATTCTAGGCGGGATTAAGTGGATTTCTAGAGCTGCTTCCTTCATCGTTCCAATTATGGCGATTGGTTATGTGGCGGGCGGTCTGATCATTATTTTCACCCATCTCGATTTAGTGGGCCCTGCACTGAAAATGATTTTCACCTATGCCTTTACTGGTGAAGCTGCCGTAGGTGGTGCGATTGGTGCGGCGATTCGTTATGGTGTCGCGCGTGGTGTATTCTCAAATGAAGCTGGTATGGGTTCGGCACCGATTGCCGCTGCTGCTGCAAAAACCGATCATCCTGCCCGTCAAGGTCTGGTTTCCATGACCGGAACTTTTATTGACACGATTATTGTCTGTTCGATTACCGGTATTGTCTTGGTGATGGGCTTCATCATGGCCGGCAGTGATTTTGGTGGACAAACCGGTGCTGTTCTGACCGTTTCTACATTTAACAAACTGCTGCCAGGTGTTGGTGGCTGGATTGTGACCTTCGGCATTATCTTCTTCGCCTATTCCACCATTTTAGGCTGGAGCTACTACGGCGAAAAATGTGCCACCTATCTGCTCGGTGAGAAATTTGTATTCCCTTATCGCATCATCTATATCCTGTCAGTATTTATTGGCTGTGTAGCGACACTAGATCTGGTCTGGCTGTTTGCAGATACCTTCAACGGTTTGATGGCGATTCCAAACTTGATCGGCCTGTTACTACTGTCTGGAGTGATCGTGAAAGAATCCAAAGATTTTATTGCTCGCCGTAAATCAGGTGAATTGTATTAATAAAATTTAAAACCCTTAATAAAAAAGCCACTTTCTTAGTGGCTTTTTTATTATTTAAGTTTGCTAAAAATATCAGTTCACACGGCCAGAAAATTCATCGTCATCATCATGGGCTTGATTTAGATTTAAGAATTCTTCACGATCGGCTTCAATTTCCAGCGCAGTTTCTAGAGATAATACAAAGAACAGCACTCCCGGAATCTTCATTTCCCCTTCGGCATCTTCAAGATGTTCACTAACCATTTGGTAAATTGGATGGGCTTCATCAAATGGTACATCGATATAAAGATCACCTGAATAACTTTCAATCACACCAGGCTGTTCTATCCCCATGCATGGTGCAAAGTTAATTTGGCGTTGCTCCAGCCATTCCATCAGGTTCTGACGCAAATGATAGGACTCAGCATCTGCATTTTCATGTTCGTAATTTTCAAAATGTACAAATAATACATCACGGTCTTTTTCACGTGCGATTGCATCGATATGTTTTAAAAGTTGTGGCATGTCAGGTTTCCTGTACCCGTGATGAATTTTCTCATTATAGGAGGTATTTCACTTTCATGTAGGATGGTGAATTCATAAGCGTCATATGCTGACGTAAATCAGTGACTTTTTCAGCCAAAGGTCTTGGTTTTCAGTCTCATTCACCGCTATGCTGTAGCCCCCATTCCCAATATTTATTTTCGGAAATTATGGCTAAAGCAAAAAGTGTGTATCGTTGTGAACAATGTGGAGCAGACCATCCTAAATGGGCGGGTCAGTGTTCTGAATGTGGGGAATGGAACAGTCTGGTAGAAGTCAGTATTGCGCCAGCAACGACACATCGTGCTCAGCCAAAAATTGGAGGTTATGCCGGTCAGGCAGCTGCGATTACTACCTTAAATAAAGTGTCTGTTTCACATGAAACCCGTCTGCAAACCGGGATTGGCGAATTTGACCGAGTCTTAGGTGGTGGTCTGGTCACAGGTTCCGTGGTGCTAATTGGTGGTGATCCGGGGATTGGTAAGTCAACTATCTTATTGCAAACTGCAACCCATATGGCAGCCGGCAACAGCTCTGCCCTGTATGTGACAGGTGAAGAATCCCTGTCTCAGGTGGCATTGCGTGCCCAGCGTCTGGACTTACCCACAGACCAGTTGAAAGTCATGGCAGAAACCTGTGTGGAACGCATTTGCGAGGTGCTTGCACAGGAACGTCCTGCTGTTGCGATTCTGGATTCGATTCAGACTTTATATACCGAAACCTTGCAGTCTGCGCCAGGTGGTGTATCACAGATCCGTGAGTCTGCCGCCCTACTGACCCGTTTCGCCAAGAATAGCGGAACTGCCCTGTTTATTGTCGGTCATGTGACTAAAGAAGGTGCCTTAGCAGGTCCACGTGTATTGGAACATATGGTGGACTGTGTGCTGTATTTTGAAGGCCAGTCGGATTCTCGTTACCGTATGATCCGCGCAGTCAAAAACCGTTTCGGTGCAGTCAATGAACTTGGCGTCTTTGGCATGACCGATAAAGGTCTGCGTGAAGTCGCCAATCCATCTGCCATTTTCCTCAGTCGTTATGATGAAGCGATTCCAGGTTCCATCGTCATGATTAGCCGTGAAGGAACTCGCCCACTCCTGGTTGAAGTTCAGGCTTTGGTCGATGACGCTCATGGCCAGCCACGCCGTGTAGCCTTGGGGTTAGAGCAGAATCGTCTGAATATGCTGCTGGCCGTGATGCACCGTCATGGTGGCGTACAAACATCCGGACAGGATGTCTATGTCAATATCGTCGGTGGTTTAAAGATTACCGAAACCGGTTCTGACCTGGCTGTACTTTTAGCGTGTGCATCTAGTATCCGGACCAAAGCATTGCCTCAGCAACTGGCTGTTTTTGGTGAAGTTGGTCTTTCTGGTGAAATTCGTCCAGTGCCGAATGGTCAGGAACGTCTGAAAGAGGCAGTCAAACATGGTTTTAAATATATTATTTTACCGCGTGCCAATGCACCGCAAAAACCGATTCCCGGCGTACAGGTCATTGCTGTAGCCCGATTGCATGAAGCCCTGAGTGAAGCCATGAGCCTAAGTGATGAACTCAGTTAGTTTTAATCGATAAATCTTGCAAAAAGCTTAAAAAAATACACATTTTTGATTGAAATCCCCTATAAAGCCTATATAAATAGAGTATTCAAATAAGTTTTTTTCACATAGGAAAATTGAATGGAAGTTCGACAGCGTGGTTTGATTGCAGGTCTTTTAACAGCAGCATTACTGGTTGCTCCTTTAACTGCTGAAGCAAAACGTGCCGGTGGCGGTAAAAGCCATGGTATGCAACGTTCTGCTGCGCCTACTCAATCTTATCAACAACCTCGTCAAGCTGCGCCAGCACAACAGGCTCCAGCCGCTGGTGCTGCAACTCAGCAAAGATCTGGCCCAGGTGTAGGTAGTATGGTTGCTGCCGGTGTAGCAGGTGCTGCCGTGGGTGCGGTTGCTGCCAATGCGCTGGCTGATGACAAAGAAGTACAAGCGGCTTCTGAAGCTCAAGCAGCTCAACAGCAACAAGAGGAAAAAGGTGGTATTCCTGGCTGGATCTGGATCTTGCTTGCTGCCGCTGTTGCCTTCTTCATTTTCCGTAAGATGGGCGCAAAAAAAAAAGTAGCTTCTAATCCATACGCTCCAAATAGTGGTGCTGGTCATTCAGCACCATTTGGTCAGACACCTCCTCGCGGTGGTGACAATACCAATATTTTTGGTCAGAACGTGGGTGGTAGCACGCCAAGCACAAATGCTCCGTTTGGTTCAGCTCCGGTAAATAATGCGCCATTTGGTGCAGCCTATACCAATAGCGGCAACCAGCTTCCAGATGGTACAGAACCTGCGACTTTCTTACGTGTTGCACGTCAGCGCTTTAACCACATTCAGTCAATGAATACGGCGAGCAATATTTCAGAAATTAAACGTTACCTGACTCCTGATCTTTACCAGTCGATGTATAACGATATTATGGCAAATCAGGATCAGGACGTAGCTGAGTTCTCTAACCTGAATGCAATGGTTGTGGATTCATCGAATGAGAATGGTCAATACGTAGTAAGCGTACGCTTCACTGGTACTGTAAGTGAAGACTTGAATAGCCAACCTCAACCGTTTGCTGAAATCTGGCACTTTGTCAAACCTGCCGGTTCTCAACAAGATTGGGTGGTTGCAGGAATCCAGCAAGACTAAATTCTTATCTCATTAATCGTATATCAACAGCGGCTTTCGGGCCGCTGTTTTGCTTTCTGAATCATGGAAAAATATTTAAATTTATTCTTGTTCTCTTTCTATTCGTTTTATTGTTATTCCTCTAAACAAATAGCTTAGTTTGCGTGTTTTAAGCTCTATCAGTCGACTTTTATACAAAAGCCAGTTTTCGGATTGGCTTTTTTATTTTGAACCTTTTAATCTAGATACAAAGATATTTGAGATACTGACATGACTGAGCGTGTTTCTCCCCCTGCCACGCTGGCAAACCGCGCATTGGCAGGCAATGCCGAAGCCCAATTTGAGCTTGCCGAGCTCTATATGCAAAGCGAGCATGACGAAGACATCATGCTGGCCGAAGAGTGGGCATTGAAAGCAGCCAATGGTGGCTGGGTTGAAGCCATGTACTGGCTCGGTGAGGGTTATACGGTTTATGCCAAAGAAATCGCTGAGGAAGACCCAGAAGATTCCAAAGCTCACTTTGAGTTAGCCTATTACTGGTTGAGCAAAGCCAATTTCGAAAAACACTCTGCAGCGACTTTAGAACTGGCTGGTTTTTACCGTCGTGGTGATGTGGTCGAAAAAGATGTTGAAAAATCTATCGCTCTTGTAAAGCAAGCAGCTGAATGGGGTGAAGTTCAAGCCATGCGTGATCTTGCCTTTATTTATGCCAATGGTCTTGGTGTGGCCGCTGATGACATACAGGCAGATTACTGGACTAAGAAAGCAGATGAAATTGAGCAGGACATAGAATAAATAACAAGCCCGTCAGATGATGGGCTTTTTTACGAGAATAAAACTTTATTTCAGTTTTCAAATATCAGGATATTTCTCAAAATATTTTCAAAATTTTCTTATTAGTCAGATAATAAACAATTTCGGATTGGAACCAAATTAATTTCCAAGTACAATACCTCGCTAGTCGAGGGATGCTGCGACGTTTTACAGGTACGAAATGTAAAAGCGCCAGGCTCGACGATCGGTCCAACTTTTTCTAGACGGACCAACAACGGCATCCGCGAACTGAATGATCAATTATTGTTTTTTATAAGGAGATCGTGATGAACGCGGTTAATGCTTCATTTACAGATTATAAAGTTGCCGATATTTCCCTAGCTGACTACGGCCGTAAAGAAATCAAACTTGCAGAAGCTGAAATGCCAGCCCTAATGGGTTTGCGTAAACGCTACTCAGCTGCTAAACCGCTTGCTGGTGCCAAAATTCTTGGCTGTATCCACATGACTATTCAAACTGCGGTTTTAATTGAAACTCTGGTTGAATTAGGCGCTGAAGTTCGCTGGACTTCTTGTAACATCTTCTCTACTCAAGACCATGCTGCTGCTGCAATCGCTGCACGCGGTATTCCTGTATTTGCATGGAAAGGCGAAACAGAAGAAGAATACATGTGGTGTCTTGAACAACAGATTAATGTCAATGGCAAACCTTGGGATGCCAATATGATTCTGGATGATGGCGGTGATTTGACAGCTGTTGTTCACGAAAAATATCCTGAACTGATTGCAAAAATTCACGGGATTACTGAAGAAACAACTACAGGTGTAGCACGTCTTCTGGAAATGTGGAAAGACGGCTCTCTGAAAGTTCCTGCGATCAACGTCAACGATTCAGTAACCAAGTCTAAAAACGACAACAAATATGGTTGCCGTCACTCTCTAAATGATGCGATCAAACGTGCAACTGACATGCTGCTTTCTGGCCGTCGTGCATTAGTGATCGGCTATGGTGACGTAGGTAAAGGTTCTGCTCAGTCTCTTCGTCAAGAAGGCATGATCGTACGTGTATCTGAAATCGATCCAATCTGTGCGATGCAAGCATGCATGGACGGTTATGAAGTGGTTTCTCCATACAAAAACGGCGTTCAAACTGGCAAAAAAGAAGATGTGAACGTTGATCTTCTTCAAAATACCGACCTGATCGTGACTACAACTGGTAACTACCACGTATGTGACGCTGCGATGCTAGATACACTGAAAGCTGGCGCAGTGGTTTGTAACATTGGTCACTTCGACACTGAAATCGATACTAACTACTTACGTGGTTATAAATGGGTTGAAGTGAAACCTCAAGTACACCAAGTATATCGTTCAGAAAATGAAAATGATTACCTGATCCTGCTTTCTGAAGGTCGTCTGGTAAACCTGGGTAATGCAACTGGTCACCCATCACGTGTGATGGACGGTTCATTCGCGAACCAAGTATTGGGTCAAATGCACCTGTTCGCTGAGAAATTTGCGGATCTTCCTGAAGATCAAAAACAAGCAGCGATTCGTGTAGAACTGCTTCCTAAGAAATTAGACGAAGAAGTTGCTGCTGCAATGGTTGCCGGTTTCGGTGGTGTTCTGACTCAATTGACTCCAGAACAGGCAGATTACCTAGGTGTACCTGTTGAAGGTCCATTCAAGTCTGATGCTTATAAATATTAATATCCCTCACCCCATCCCTCTCCCTTAGGGAGAGGGTGACCATCCAAATTATTTTCAATGAAGTTTTAATGACTTCAAGTGAAAAAAATATGGGCTTAAACCCTGCATAATTCAGTAATGAATTCTCCTCTCCCTTTGGGAGAGGTCAGGGAGAGGGTGATAAGTAAAAAGTATTTATAAAAAGGATTTGAACATGTCTAAACAGATTCCAATTTCTTTTGAGTTTTTCCCGACCAAAACCGATGCGGGTGCGGAAAAGCTCAAAACCGTACATCAAGAACTACAACTGCTGAACCCAGAATTCTTTTCTGTGACGTATGGCGCGGGTGGTTCAACACGCGAACGTACTTTATCTACGATCAATGACTTTAATGGTAAAGGTACACCCGTTGCCCCTCACCTGTCTTGTATCGGCGATGATAAAGCACGTATTGCTGAACTGCTTGATTTGTATAAGGCACAAGGAATTAACCGTATTGTCGCGCTGCGTGGTGACTTGCCATCTGGTCAGGTGGGCCTGGGTGAATTGCCTTATGCACAGGATCTGGTTCGCTTTATCCGTGAACATTCAGGTGACCACTTCCATATTGAAGTTGCCGCTTATCCTGAAATGCATCCACAAGCAGACAGCTTTGATAAAGATATTCAGCACTTTGTGGATAAGGTAAATGCAGGTGCCAATGCTGCATTAACGCAATTCTTCTTTAATCCGGATGCTTATTTCTACTTTGTAGAACGTATCCAGAAAGCTGGCATTGATATTCCAGTAGCGCCAGGTATCATGCCAATTACCAATGCCAGCAACCTGATTCGCTTCGCAGATGGTACAGGTGCTGAAATTCCACGCTGGATTCGCAAGCAACTAGCAACTTATGGTGATGACACTGCAAGTATCAAAGCCTTTGGTCATGAAGTTGTGGTGAAATTCTGCGAACGCCTGATTGCTGGCGGTGCACCAAGCCTGCATTTCTACACCATGAATACCACTGATCCAACCCGTCAACTTGTTAAAGACCTCGGTCTTGCATAAGTAAAATACCTGATTTGAGAGTAAAACTTTAATGCCACGTTTTTTTATTGAAGCTGATTTAGCAGTAGATACCACTGTAGAACTGACTGAAACAGTGTTTCATCATTGGGTTAAAGTTTTACGTGCTCAAGTCGGCGAAAAAGCCACCCTGTTCAATGGACAAGGTGGCGAATATGAAGTTGAACTGGTTGAAGTTTCCAAAAAGTCGGCTGCTGTACAGGTCAATAGTTATAACCCTACTGATCGCACACCAAAATTTAAAGCCTTGCTTGGCCAAGTCATGAGTAAAGGTGACCGCATGGATTATGCGATCCAGAAAGCGGTCGAACTGGGTGTATCTGAAATTCAGCTTTTAACCTCTGAACGCTGTGAGATGCGCCTGAAATATGATCGTGATCAGAAGAAACTGGATCATTGGCAAGGTGTAGCCATTGCCGCTTGTGAACAGTGTGGAATGAATATTGTTCCTAAAATTTTAGCGCCAATGTCACTTGAAAAATGGCTGGAAACTGATCTTCCTACTACCAAACTGGTGCTAGCGCCAAATAAAGAAGAAATTGATGTTCTGGTGAATGCCACGCCGGATATTGCCTTGCTGATTGGCCCTGAAGGCGGCTTGAGTGAAGCAGAAATCCTAGCGGCGAATGCGCAAGGCTTTGTCAATTGGTGTATTGGTGAACGTGTCCTGCGTACCGAAACTGCTCCTGTCGTTGCTCTCTCAATTTTGAATTACACTATTTAAGCGGTCAAAATTGTAAAATTTAGTTATTAATTTTATTGATTTTTATTTATAAGCACTCTACTCTTGAGTCAATAATAATGAAACACATATTGATTGATTTAAGAATCATTCAGGCTTGAATAAAAATTAAAATCTAGGATAAAAACCGTTCAGGACGAATACAAGGCACTTAATTATATGATTGATAATCAAGAGGCTTATATCAAAGAGCACTTGCATCGTGCTCAGATTGCGAACACGCTTCGACATAGCCGATATTTTCTGTTAAGTATCATGATTATTTGCCTCTATATTTTCTGTGTTTATCACATTCAATATAGCTTATCGAATAGTTATTTTAATCTCTGGTTTATCCTGACTGAAATTACCGTCAGCATGTGCTGGCTCATCAATACCCTGTATTTTAAACCTGAACAATATCAACTGAAAAATGCGCATTACTGGTTACAAATTCAGAGCCTTGCGGTAGGTTGCTGTATCGCTTCCGGTATTTCCCTGATTTATTATTACTTGCCGCAGGCCAATACCAATTTTGATGAAATAGAAGCACTGACTCTATCAGCTTTGCTGTTAATCGTGACCCAAGCTTTTGGTCTGACTTATCTAACCCAGAAGCTCAGTTATTTTTCACTGGTATTTTTGCCTTCATTGGTACCCTTTTTACTCTTTCAATTTTTTCATATCTCAGGTGCCAATCCAGTCTTTGGTCTAGCCTTAAATTTTGCAGTCATTGTGATCCTGCTCTGTGCTAATAGTACCTATCGTATTCATACCCGTACTTCCCGCCTTTATGCAGAAAATGAATTGCTGGTGAATAATGCCGAACAACAGGTCGCCTGGACGGATGAACTGTGCAAACAGCTACAAACGGAAGTCAATAAATCAAAAGATATCGAACTGGAGCTACAACTCAGCAATCAACTACTAGAGCAGAAAGTTCGTGAACGTACTTATGATATTGAACAGATTAATATTGATCTGAAAAACCAGCAGCAAAACCTTGAACTGACTCATGAAATCGCCGGTATCCGTCCATGGGACTGGAATATCAAAGACCGCAGTATTTTGCTGACCAATCATAAAGATGAGAAGGTACAACGGAAATCCAGTGAGCATCATTTGCAGTTACAACATATGATTCATCCCGATGATCTGGCTGCATTCAAAAGCAATATGAAACAGCATCTGCGTGGGAAAACTGAGCGCTATGAAGTAACTTACCGGATTCAGCAAGCGCCGGGAGTCTGGAGTTGGGTACATGATGTAGGTCGGGTGATCAGTCGCGATCCCGAAACTCACCGTCCTTTACGCATGGTGGGAATTTTGCGTGATATTCAACAGGAACGTAGTTCTCAAGAACGCCTGAAACTGGCAGCCAGTGTAATTGAGCAAGCAGCTGAAGGGATCTTCATCCTAAATGATGAATTACGTTATATCGAAGTGAACCCTTATTTCGAAAATTTGTCCGGTTTTGAACGTAATGACATCTTGGGTAAATATCTATTTGATATTACTGCGAGTCATAAGTCACAGCAGCGCAGCATTCATTCCAATATCATCAAACAAGTTGTGAAAATCGGTTCTTTTGATGGCGAACTGAGTGAGAAATTCCTGTCTGGCAAAGAGATGCCACTCTGGTTACATATCAATGCAATTACCGATGATGAAGGCCGTATCACTCACTATATCGGCATTGTCTCTGATCTGACTGAACGTAAATTACAGGAACAGCGCCTGTCTTATCTGGAAAATTACGACACACTGACTGATTTACCGAACCGTTTTTACTATAACTACCAGCTGCATCAATATCTGATGACGCAAAAAGATTCCATCAAGAAAATGGCGGTGATCCGACTCAATATCGATCGTTTCCGTCCATTGAATGAATATCTGTCTAATAATGGCGGTGATGAGCTGTTGCGTCAGGTGGCACAACGCTTACGTCTGACCAATGCTGAAGCTCTATTTGTTGCTCATCTAAATGGCGATGACTTTGCGATTTTGTATGAAATCTCGCATATTCGCCCTTCTGTACAAGAACATTGTCAACGTATTGCTGAAGCTTTCCAGGCTCCTTTCCATATTTTCGGCCAAGATTATGTGATTACCCTGTCGATGGGTGTAGCCTTCTATCCGGATCATGGTCGTCAGCTAGATTATTTGAATAACTGTGCTGAACAGGCGCTGAGTGAAGCCAAAAATCTCGGCGGGAATACTATCCATTTCTACTCCAATGAAAATACAGCTTTGCTAGAGCAAGGAATTTTCATTGAACGCGATCTGCGTAAAGCCATCCAGAATGGCGAACTGATAGTTTATTATCAACCGAAAATTAATTTCAATGACCAACATATTTATGGCTTTGAAGCTTTAGTGCGCTGGAAACATCCAGAAAAAGGCATCATCCCACCTAGCTTGTTTATTCCTTTAGCCGAACAGACCAGCCTGATTTCCGAGATCGGCCGTCTGGTGATTCAGCAAACTGCCAAACAGATTCGTGAATGGAATGATCTTGGCTTTCATAATATCTGTGTCTCTGTGAATATCGTGGCGCAGCAACTGCGTCGTGGTCAGTTACTCGATGATCTGGATCAGGCCATTAGCGAAAACCAGATTTCTGGCACCAGTCTGGAACTGGAAATTACTGAATCTTCACTGATTGAAAACTCTGAATCTGTCAAAAATCTGCTGAACCAGATCAAGCAGCGCCAGATTAATATCTCGCTGGATGACTTCGGAACCGGTTATTCTTCTTTGTCCTATCTTGCCGATTTTCCTATTGACATTCTCAAAATTGACCGCAGTTTTGTCTCTAAAATTGGCGAACATAAACAGGAAGCAATTGTCAGCGCCATGGTCGCGATGGGCAAAGCCATGGGCATGACTGTCGTCGCTGAAGGTATTGAAACTGAAGAACAGCTGCAATATCTACGTGATTTAGATTGTGATATTGCCCAAGGCTACTTCTTCTCCAAGCCATTGCCTGAACTGGAAGCAACTGCGTATTTAGAACAGAATCGCGTCGCTGAAACTTATATATATCAAGTCTAAGTCTATATCTACCTCGAATAATATTGTCGCAAAAATGGTCGACTTTGACTGGGCTAAGTGCTTAACAAATGTTATATTCAGAGCCATAAATGCAATTTTTTACCCGCTTTCTGGGTAATCTTTACAACGATAGAGATACAGATGGACGAACAATCTTTAAAGCAGCAGGCTCTTTACTATCACGAATTCCCTACTCCAGGAAAAATCAGCGTTACACCAAGCAAACAATTGGTCAACCAACGTGACTTAGCCCTTGCTTACTCGCCTGGCGTTGCCGCACCATGTCTTGAGATTGAACGTGATCCTTCAACAGCTGCCCTATATACCGCACGCGGTAACCTGGTTGCAGTGGTCAGTAACGGTACAGCAGTTCTTGGTTTGGGTAATATTGGCCCATTGGCGTCTAAACCGGTCATGGAAGGTAAAGGCGTACTGTTCAAAAAATTTGCGGGTGTTGATGTATTCGATATCGAAATTGCTGAAAATGATCCAGACAAGATTGTTGATATTGTCGCTTCTCTAGAACCCACTTTTGGCGGGATCAACCTGGAAGACATTAAGGCTCCAGAATGTTTCTATATTGAACAGAAACTTCGTGAACGCATGAAAATTCCTGTGTTCCACGATGACCAGCATGGTACTTCAATCATTGTAGGTTCTGCTCTTCTGAATGCATTGCAATTAAATGGCAAAAAAATTGATGAAATCAAGATCATTGCTTCAGGTGCCGGCGCTGCTGCCCTGTCTTGCTTGAACTTGCTTTGTGCCCTTGGCGCGAAAAAAGAAAATATCATCGTTGCTGACTCACGTGGTCTATTAACAACTAAACGTGAAGGTCTGGACGAATCTAAAAAAGCATATGTACAAGACATTGATGCCTCTCAGATCGGTGACGTGATTGCAGGTGCAGATATGTTCTTGGGTCTTTCTGCAGCCGGTATTCTCACCAAAGAAATGGTGAAACTGATGGCCAAAGATCCAATTATCTTTGCCTTGGCGAACCCGGATCCAGAAATTCTGCCTGAACATGCACACGAAGTTCGTGATGACGTCATTATGGCGACTGGCCGTTCTGACTATCCGAACCAAGTGAACAATGCACTGTGCTTCCCTTATATCTTCCGTGGTGCATTAGACGTTGGTGCCACCACCATTAATGAAGAGATGAAAATTGCCTGCGTACACGCGATTGCACGTATGGCACACATAGAAGCAGATGCTGCATCTTATGGAGAAAAATCAGCTTCTTTCGGCCGTGATTACCTGATTCCTGGTCCACTGGATCAACGCCTAATTCTGGAAATTGCGCCTGCAGTTGCACAAGCTGCAATGGATTCTGGCGTGGCGACTCGTCCGATTCAGGATTTCTCGGCATATCGTCAACGTCTGTCTGAGTTTGTTTACAACTCAGCCTTCATGATGAAACCAATCTTTGCACAAGCTAAAACAGATCCTAAACGTATCGCTTATGCAGAAGGTGAAGACCTGCGTGTACTGCGTGCTGCGCAAATTGCAGTGGATGAAGGCTTGGCAAAACCGATTCTGGTGGGTCGTCCAGCAGTCATCGAAGCCAATATCAAGAAATTAGGCTTACGTCTTGAAGATGGTGTGAATATCACTATCGTGGATCAGGAAAAGAACCCAGATTACGAAAAATTTGCAGACGACTATTACAACCTGATGCAACGCAAAGGTGTAACGCCTGAATATGCACACCGTGAAGCGCGTCGCCGTTCTACCCTGATCGCTGCGATGCTGGTTCGTCATGGCATGGCGGACGGTATGTTATGTGGTACTTACTCAAGCTATGACATCCATCTAGACTTTGTCAGCAATGTCATCGGCAAACAGGATGGCCATAATACCTTCTTCACCTTAAACGCATTAATGCTTGAAGAGCGCAACCTGTTTATCGCGGATACCTACATCAACCGTAATCCAACGGCTGAACAGCTTGCTGAGATGACGATTCTGGCTGCTGAAGAAGTACGTCGTTTCGGTATTACTCCACGTGTTGCCCTACTTTCTCACTCTAGCTTCGGTTCAGACCAGCACGATGCCAGCGCACAAAAAATGCGCCGTGTATATGAAATCCTTTCTGAAACTGCACCTGAGCTTGAAGTTGAAGGTGAAATGCATGGTGATGCAGCACTGGACGAAAATATCCGTCAGTTTGCATTCCCTAATTCTCGTTTTAAAGGTTCTGCAAACCTGCTGATCATGCCAAATCTGGATGCAGCCAATATTTCGTTTAACCTGTTAAAAGCAACTTCAGGTAACAACGTGACCATTGGTCCTATCCTGCTTGGTGCTGCGAAACCTGTTCATATCCTGACACCGACTGCAACGACTCGTCGCGTAGTGAATATGACTGCGTTAACTGTCGCTGAAATTCAGGAAGCAGAAAAAAACGCGCTCTAAGGAATGTACGCATCAGCGTAACTTCTTGACTTGAGAAAACCTCTATTCTGTAGCATGATGCTTGTAAGAATAGAGGTTTTTTCATGCAAGTTTATTTAGTAGGCGGTGCAGTTCGGGATCATTTACTTGGACACCCCTATCACGAAAAAGATTATGTGGTTGTCGGCGCGACGCCGGAACAATTGCTTGCTGAAGGTTTTCAACCTGTTGGCAAGGACTTCCCTGTTTTTCTTCATCCTGAAACTAAAGACGAATATGCTCTGGCGCGTACCGAACGCAAGTCTGGCTATGGTTATCATGGTTTCGAATTTTATACCGATATCAATGTTACCTTGGAAGAGGATCTGATCCGCCGTGACTTGACCATCAATGCCATGGCCATGGATGATTCAGGCAAGATTTATGATCCTTATGGCGGTCAAAAAGATCTGGCTGATCGTATACTGCGTCATGTATCAGAAGCTTTTGTCGAAGATCCTTTACGTGTTTTAAGGATTGCCCGCTTTGCTGCGCGTTATCAACATCAGGGTTTTAGTATTGCAGAAGAAACGTTGGTGCTAATGAAACAGCTGGCTGAATCGGGCGAGCTTAATGCATTGACACCTGAGCGGGTCTGGAAAGAAACTACCCGCGCACTGATGGAACAAGATGCAGATGTGTATTTTGAAGTATTACGTAGTTGTGGTGCTTTAAAAGTACTGTTCCCGGAACTGGATGCCTTATATGGCATTCCACAACGTCCTGAATATCATCCGGAAATTGACTGTGGTATTCATACCATGATGTCTTTACAGCAAGCCTGCCGTCAAAATTATAGCTTAGAGGTGCGTTTTGCGGTTCTGGTTCATGACCTGGGTAAAGCATTAACCCCTGTGGAAGAATTGCCACGCCATATCATGCATGAAGAACGTGGGATCAAACCGGTGAATGAGCTGTGTGAACGTTTAAGAGTTCCGACTCATACCAAACAGCTGGCATTGGCGGTCTGTAAAGAACATTTAAAATGTCATCAGGCTTTCAACTTAAAACCTGGCACTTTATGGCGTTTATTACAGCGTCTGGATGTATTGCGTCGTCCTGAACGTGTTGAAGCTTTTGTACAGGCCTGTGAATGTGACTCTCGCGGTCGCTTGGGTCTGGAAAATCGTGCTTATCCTCAGGCTCAATATGTGCTGGATGCCATGCAGGTTGTACGTAGCATCAAAGCACAAGATTTGCCTCCAGAGATTCAAGGTCCGGATATTGGTGAGATGCTGATTGAACGACGGATTGCGGCTTTGGCAGAACTGAAAGAACAGCATAGTGCCATACTCTAAATATCAGGCTCCTTCGGGGGCCTTTTTAATATCTCAAATCTCACTCATCTCGATTTTCTATATAAATAGCAATAATTCTTTGAAGCTACCGTGTACTTTCAACACTTAAGCAAAGTAAATATTGATTATGATTGATATTATTTTTAGCTAAGAACATGTCTAATGACTTATCTCATCCGTCCATTGGATCTTGAAAAAGACCTGCATGACGTTCATCAACTCACGATTCAGCTTGGCTATCCCTCTACGCTGGAAAATATCAAAAAGCGTTGGGAGCATCTGCATCAAGACAGTCATTATCAGACACTGGTCTAGAACAGGATTCACATGTGATCGGCTATGCCGGTTTTATTCAGGAATATACCTGGGAATTTGACGGTGGATATTTAAGAATTCAGGCTTTTGTAATTGATCAAGCCCATCGTGGAAAAGGTATTGGCAAGCAACTCATGTCTGCTATTGAACAGATTGCAAAAGAACAAGGCTTTAAGATGATTCAGCTCAACAGCGGAAATCGCGAAGAACGCTACCCTGCGCCTGCCTTTTATCAAGGACTGGGATTTGACAGTTACAGTATTGGATTTCATAAGCATCTGGAATGATCAGCCAGTCATAACCAGCTGATCAATAGTGGATTTAATTTATGAAATTTCAGCAGGGAAAGTAATCACTTTTTCCAATTTCATCTGATTGGTTGCAATCATCAACAAGCGATCAAGACCCAGGGCAATACCCGAACATTCCGGCATTTGTGGCAATGCCGCCAGCAAATACTCATCAATCGGCATGACATGCAAGCCAAGCACTGCCCGTTCTGCATTATCTGCTTCAAAGCGGGAACGTAAAACTTCAGCATCAATCAGCTCATCATAAGCATTAGCCAGTTCCAGCCCTTCGATATACAGCTCGAAACGTGCCGCAACCAGCTCTCCATCTTCATCGATTCTGGTTTTAGCCAATGATGCCAGTTCCGGTGGAAAATCTGTCAGAAATACAGCCGTATCGAACCCCAGGCTTGGCTCGACCATATGCGAAAATAACAGGTCGATATACCCTAAACGGTCATCACCCAAGTCCAGATTGAGACCTACCCGGCGACAGCAATCTTTGAGTTGCTGCAAAGTGGCCTGTAAAGGATTGAGATCCAGGCGATCCATAAAGGCATGTTTATAGCTGAGCACAGTGGGACGGATTTCCCCAAAACGTGCCTTAAGTGTCACATTTAACAGATCCGTCACTTCAAACATCAGATCTTTCAGACTAAAGCCAGGTCGATACCATTCCAGCATACTGAATTCACTGTTGTGCTTGCGGCCGTGTTCATCATCCCGAAACACTTTACAGATCTGGTAAATTGGCCCACTACCGCTGGCCAATAAACGTTTCATGGCAAATTCAGGTGACGTCTGTAAATAATGTGTGCTCAATTTACCCATGACATGACGCTGGGCCTGAATCGAAGCCAGATGCACATCGGTCACACCAGCCTGAGATAAAATCGGTGTTTCTACTTCCAGTACTTCACGTTCAGCAAAAAACTGACGGAGCTGGGCATACATGTTGGCACGCGCTTTAATGGCTTTTAAGTCGCAGGTCGGTTGATAAGATACAGTTTGACTCATGCCTTTGGCCCTCCATGAGCGGCCCATTCACGGCGTAAAGGATAAGTCTTGCGTAAATGATCAAATGCTTTCTGATCGACTTTGCCATTTTTTAAACATGCACGCAGATTGGCATCATCACGGGCAATATCATAGATCTGGGATAAATGCTGTTGCAGCGCCAGTTTTAAATCCTGGTTCTGGAAAAACTGTTCACAAACAGGCAGCTGACTTTCAAACTGCTTTTTAATTTCAAAGCCGAAAGTCTGGCAAAATGCCTCGTAAATCATTTGAGTACCGCGTGCCTTACCTTCCAGACTATAACCTGCAATATGCGGTGTCACCAAAGTAATCAGATTCAGTAGCTGTTCAGAAATTTCCGGTTCATGCTCAAAGACATCCAGTACAACCTGACGTTGAGTTGCCTGAATATCAGCAATTAGCGCCGCTTCTTCAACAATTGGCCCACGCGCCGAATTAATTAAAATGGCTTCAGGCTTCATTTGTCTAAGTGCAGCAGCATTAATCAAATGATAAGTCGGATGCTGACCTGTTTTGGTTAAAGGTACATGAATGGAAATAGCATCTGCGTTCTTTAGCAGTTCTTCAAATTCAACCTGATGGACCTGATCGCGCTGTACAAAGGGATCATAGGCAATCACATTCCAGCCTAGCAATTTGGCCATTGTTGCTAAACGCGAACCGACATTTCCTAGACCGACAATACCCAAGGTGAAATCTTTATTTGCATTGATCAATTGGGGTTGTAAATATAATAGAGCCGTAATCACATATTCAGCTACCGCCTGCGCATTACAACCGGGTGCATTGCTCCAGCGGATGTTCTGTTGTTCTAGTGCAGCAATGTCCAGATGATCTGTACCAATGGTGGCACTGCCGACGAATTTAATCTGACTGTCCTGTACGAATGCTGCATTGACTTTGGTCACGGAACGGACCAATAAAGCCTCGGCATCTTTTACATCTTCCGAAGTGAGAGTTCTTCCTGCACGATGCTGAATATCGCCAAATTCTGCAAAGAAATAATCGGTAAATGCCAGATTTTCATCTGCGACAATTTTCATAATCTGTTCCAATGACTGAATCTGTCTATCATACCGCGTCAACCGGGATGTGACTATTTTCACTCAAGCTTTAGATGAATTCTTATAAACATAGAGATATAAAAAATGCCGAAGTCAAACATCACTTCGGCAAAGGAGTGTAATTGGAGTAAGAAAATGACGCAGGGTTAGGCGATTGAAAGCCATACCCTGCACGAAAAAGTTTCCTTTTTTAATTGGAGAATGCAGCAATACCTGTTTGCGCACGACCTAGAATCAAGGCGTGTACATCATGGGTCCCTTCATAAGTGTTGACCACTTCCAGATTCACCAGATGACGAGCTACACCAAATTCATCAGAGATCCCGTTACCACCCATCATGTCACGCGCTAAGCGGGCAATATCCAGTGCTTTACCACAGTTATTACGCTTGATCAGTGAAGTACCTTCAACTGAAGCAATTCCTTCATCTTTCATGCGTCCGAAACGTAAAGCCACTTGCAGACCTAATGCAATTTCAGTTTGCATGTCTGACAGTTTTTTCTGGATCAGCTGATTCGCAGCCAATGGACGGCCAAACTGTTTACGGTCCATGGTGTATTGATGCGCTGTATGCCAACAGAATTCAGCTGCACCCATCGCACCCCAGGCAATACCATAACGGGCACTGTTCAGACAGGTAAATGGACCTTTTAGACCACGAATTTCCGGGAATGCGTTTTCTTCTGGAACAAAAACATTGTCCATCACGATTTCACCGGTAATCGAAGCACGCAGGCCAACCTTACCGTGAATCGCTGGTGCAGAAAGCCCTTCCCAACCCTTTTCTAAGATAAAGCCGCGAATGTCACCAATATTGCCTTCAGGAGATACTTCTTTTGCCCAAACCACAAAGACATCTGCAATCGGACTGTTGGTAATCCACATTTTTGCGCCAGTCAGACGGTAACCACCATCGACTTTTTTGGCACGAGTAATCATGCTGCCCGGATCAGAACCATGATCTGGTTCAGTCAGACCGAAACAACCGATATATTCACCGGTCGCCAGTTTTGGCAAATATTTCTGTTTCTGTTCTTCAGAACCAAATTCATTGATGGGCACCATCACCAGAGAACTTTGCACGCTGGCCATAGAACGGTAACCCGAATCTACACGTTCTACTTCACGAGCAATCAGACCATAGCTGACATAGTTTAAACCTGCACCGCCGTATTGTTCTGGAATGGTTGGACCCAACAGACCGAGTTCACCCATTTCACGGAAAATGGTTGGATCAGTTTTTTCATGGCGGAACTGTTCTAGTACACGCGGCTGTAACTGTCCCTGACAATATGCACGCGCAGATTCCATGATCATGCGTTCTTCTTCAGTCAGCTGCTGCTCCAGTAAGAACGGATCCTGCCAGTTAAAATAGACTTTGCTGGTTTTTTTCGTATCGACCATTTGATTCATAGTATTCCCTGCCAATCCTTCATCTATCTATTAGATGATGTTGTTTTATCCTTCAGATTGACTCTAGGCATGAATCATGACTTGTTCAAACAATAAATTTGCATGCAGCTATGCACTTTATGCATACCTTATATAAGTCGCTATTTCTAGAAATTTTTTTCATAGCTAATTTGCCTATTTTTTATACCAAAGTCGTATAGTAGTATTAGATTGATATACCATTTATTGATATCTGACCATTTTAAGTTCAAGGATGAACAAGTGCGTAGAAAAATACCTTCCCTGCAAGCGCTGATCTGTTTCGAAACTGCTGCACGTCATGCCAGTTATACCTATGCTGCACAGGAACTGTTTTTAACCCAAAGTGCAGTTTCACGCCAGATCCAGCAACTGGAGGAGTATTTAGGCACGGCTTTATTTACCCGTACGCGGCATGGTGTAGAACTCAATCATGCTGGACAGCAATATTTAAAAAGTATCACTCCGCATCTCAAAGGACTGGAACAGTCAACCCTAGACGTCATTACGCATCAAGGGCGCGGCGGTACTTTAAAACTGGGCGTAGTGCCTACGTTTGCGACTCGCTGGCTATTACCTAAACTCCAGAGCTTTAATCGGCTGTATCCTGAAATTACGATACATCTGGAAACCAGCACCCGCCCTTTTCTGTTTCAGGAACAGATTTTCGATGCTGCTATTTATGCAGGAACACCTCAACAGGTCGAACAATGGCCGGGTACACATAGCCATTTTCTAATGCATGAAGATGTAGTTGCTGTCTGTGCACCTGACCTGATTCAACAGTATTTTCCCAATGCACAGAAGATTAATGATTACAGCTATGACTTAAGTGCTGAACAATTGGTTCAACTTCCTTTATTACAGCAAACCACCCGGCCGAATATCTGGGAAGACTGGTTCAAGTTACATCAGATCCAGCATCCGAATCCTTTGCAGGGGCAACGACATGAACTGTTTTCTATGCTCGCTGTAGTGGCTAGCCATGGCATGGGAATGGCCTTGATTCCACAAATGCTAATTGAAAAAGAATTAAAGCGGCAGGAATTGGTGCTGGTATCCAGCAAGACCTTAGAAAGGAAACGAGGCTATTATCTGGTCCATTCCAGCCAAGAAAGCTCACCGCTGATTGAAAAATTTGTTGCATGGATACAACAGGAAATTCAAGGCAGCCTTCCATCTGAGTCTGAGCTATAAACCCCAATGAATAGACCATAAAAAACCCCGATCAATGATCGGGGTTTTTCGTATCTGGCGGAAGCGGTGAGATTCGAACTCACGGAGGGGTATAAGCCCTCGTCGGTTTTCAAGACCGGTGCATTAAACCGCTCTGCCACGCTTCCATGGCCGCCATCATATAAATATTTCTGTTTCTTGGCAATAAATTTTCGCAAAACTTCTGTAAAAATCAGTTCATTCAGTCAAAAATCAGACGAAAATTTTAGAGTAGATAAAATTTTATACATAAGATTTAGGGGCTGATATTTTTATTTTAAGGATGAAATTTAATCCCTATATTTACATCATTTTGAACAATGGAAATTTAAAATCATTTTAATGAGTTAAAAATAAAAACCCCGATCAATGATCGGGTTTTTCGTATCTGGCGGAAGCGGTGAGATTCGAACTCACGGAGGGGTATAAGCCCTCGTCGGTTTTCAAGACCGGTGCATTAAACCGCTCTGCCACGCTTCCATGGCCGCCATCATATAAATAAAAATTGCGCTTGGCAAATATTTTTCCAATTTCTCTGCATCAACTGCGCAAAATAAAATCAATTTCATTAATCTTCTGAATTTTCTGGCTTTTCATAGCGAATTGAATTGATAAACCAGAGTTTCTTGCCGGATGGTGTCATCACCTCAGCCTCATCATCCACTGACTTGCCTAACAGGGCACGCGCCATTGGGGAATCAATCGAAATATGCTGCGGATGATGATCATAAATTTCATCGACACCCACAATCCGAAGACTCTTCTGCTTACCCTGTTCATTTTCAATTTCGACCCAGGCACCAAAATAAACTTTGCCTTCCTGTTCAGGAGAAAAATCAACAATTCGCAGCTCTTCCAGACGCTTGCCCAGATAACGAACCCGACGATCAATTTTACGTAAAAGCTGTTTGTTATACTGGTAATCTGCGTTTTCCGAACGGTCGCCGAGACTGGCTGCCCAGTTCACTTTTTTGGTAATTTCAGGACGTTCCTCATGCCAGAGATTTTTAAGTTCTGCCACCAATTTGTCGTGTCCACCACGGGTAATCAGGTTAGATTTCATGTGTTTTAATTGCCAATTTTGAACCAGTTTTTAGACATTAAGAGCTTATTTTATTTGGAGTTTTAGGACAAGCCAGAATATGCAATTTTTTTCTTCAATAAATTTAATAACTTAAATTACATTTAAAAAATAAATTATGTACAAAATTTGACAATTCATTTTTTGATCTTTAATATGCACCCTACTTTTGGAATCGCTTATTTTTTAATCTATGTAGTTTTTCTACATATTTCCCGATCAATTTAGTCATTTTTGAATGACGTCATGACTGCCCAACCCTTATTGAATTTATCAAACTTTTAAAAGTTTCTGGCTAGTATTGGCTGTGATTTTTAGGGCATAAATTACTTGTAGCGGAGACAACATGCACAGTAGTTCAACCACTGGGTCGAGGCTTTGCCTTAGCTCTTTTATCTCTTCTCTCCCTGTAAAAGCACTGGTACTGAGTACGGCACTTATCCCCTTTCATAGTATCAATGCCACTAAAACCACATTTCAATATGATCATGTGGTCAATAGCAACAAACTCACCGTCGTCGCAGTTCAAAGTCCAACGACTGTGTTTCAGGATGGACAACATCAGCATGGTTTTGGTTATGACCTGGTTCGCAACTATGCCAACAGCCTGAATGTTAAGCTGGATTTTAAAACTGTTCCGGATAATGCCACGGCCCTGAAATGGGTAGCGCAGGGCAAAGCCAATCTGGCCATGACCACGACTGATCTGGGTACGATTGAACAACAGCGTTTAACGGCTTTTTCTGCCACTTGTGGTGATGAGTCTTCACTGGCCAGTAATGGACTGAATGCCAATCTGAATCTGGTATTTAAATCAGCCAGTGATCCCTTGAGTCAAACCGCCAGTGCTTTTGTATGTCAAGGCAAACAAAGCGGTGCGATCAAGCAGCTTGCATCCTTCTACAATCAGAATGTGGTAGAAGAACATTCTTGGGATGAAATTCAACAGGACCTGAACCAGCGACTCCCCACATACAAGGCGAGCTTCCAGAAATCTGCTCAGCAGTACGATCTAGACTGGCACCTGCTCGCCGCGATCGGTTACCAGGAATCCTATCTAAAGCCAAACTCCGTATCTCCCACCGGTGTCCGCGGTCTGATGATGCTCACAAGCTCTACCGCAAAAGCGATGGGGGTTAGTAACCGGACAGACCCAGGCGAAAGTATTGATGGGGGTGCCAAATACTATGACCAGATGCTGAGCCGTTATGAACATATCCCTTATCCGGATCGTAACTGGTTTGCTTTAGTTGCCTATAACATGGGCCCAGGTGCTGTGAATCAGCTGCAAAAACGTATTCAGGCCCAAGGCAAGAATCCGAATAACTGGGTAAACCTGTATGCTTATCTGGAACAGAATAAAGCCAGTAATGGTCGTTACCGTCAGGCCCTGCAATACGTGACCCGTATCCGTGCCTATCTGGAACACATCAAGACTACTCCACAGCTGGTGAATATTTAAGCCTGATCAATTTAAATCTAGTTATTCAGCCATAAAAAAAGCTTACCTCAGGGTAAGCTTTTTTTGTTACTACAGCTTTTTAGATCAAGACTATTAAGCTGTGGTATTTTCAAGTACTTTCTTGAACAGGTCTTTTTGTGCTTGGCTTGGCTTCGCTGTTTGCAATGCCATCAATTGAGACATATCGCCTTGCACCTTGATTTTACCTGTCATGAAGGCTTGCATTGCAGCCGCCATATCAAACTCAAGGAAAACTTTACGTAAGGTTTCACCATCCATGTTCAATGTTGTTTTCGCATTTGGAGATAAACCTTTTTTAATCGCGCCACCTTCCAAAGATAATTCTGTATTACCTGTAGTGTCTGCAACGACCAAATTAATTGCCAGATTCGCCAAAGCAGGTGGCAAATCCAAATCACCAGCTTGTGCAGTGAGCGTGTCTACAGTCGAAAACCAATCATCAGTTAAAAAAGCAGGCATGATCTTTCCTCAATTTATTTATTCATTTGTGTCGACTATCCAGACGACATCAGGTTGAAGCTATTATGCTTGTGACTTGTTATAACATGATCATTATGGCAAAGGCTAACGAATTTTGTACGCACCGTTCAATTTTTATAGTTCTTATCTTGTGTTATTTTTGATTCAGGCATCGGCCGTAGCCCATGCCTGTATCGGCTTAACTTTATATAGGTCGATTAGTCCGCTGCAAAGCCCAAATTGACCATATTGATGCGGCGGTTCTCACCTTCTACCGCCTCTTCAGTTGAACAGCTGCCTTTGAAATCGAATTCGCGCTGGCTATCCAGAATTTCAAAATCAAATAATTCGCGGTCAACTAACTGAGATGGTGAAACATTTTGCAAGGCACCAAAGATGCTGTGCAGACGTTTTGGATGTGCATTATCCCATTCACGTAACATGTCATTGATAATGGCACGTTGAAGATTTTCCTGAGAGCCACATAAATTACATGGAATAATTGGAAATTGACGCATCTGTGCATATTTGATGATGTCTTTTTCTTCCACATAGGCCAATGGACGAATCAGGATATTCTTTTTGTCAGAAGACAGCAGTTTTGGCGGCATGGCTTTCAGGCTGCCCCCATGGAACAGGTTCAGGAAGAATGTTGCCAAAATATCATCACGGTGATGACCCAGCGCCACTTTAGTCGCCCCAATTTCCTGAGCAAAACCGTACAAAGAACCACGGCGCAGACGTGAACATACTGCACAGTAAGTCTTACCTTCCGGTGTCAGTTTTTTGGTAATGCTGTAGGTATCTTTTTCCAAGATGTAATACGGAATGTTATTTTCTTCTAAATAACGCGGTAATACATCTTCCGGGAAACCGGGCTGTTTCTGGTCCAGGTTAACCGCCACCACATCAAAGTTGATTGGTGCAATGCGTTTAAACTGAAGGAGGATATCAAGCAAGGTATAACTGTCTTTACCACCAGAAATACACACCATGACCTTGTCGCCGTCTTCAATCATCTTGAAGTCGCGAATGGCATGTCCGACCTGGCGGCGAAGCTTCTTCAACAAACGGTAGTAGGCAGAGCTTGTTGGCAGTTCAGGTTTGAAATTAAATCCTTGCTCGGATTCAACTGGCGAGTACATAGACGAGAATAACCCATAAATAGAAATACCGCGCAATTTTAGCTGATTCGGTTCCGTATCGCATCAAAAGAATTTATTTTCATACAAATGCCATATTAGTTTCATTTTCATGTTTTATTTAGATTGATATATTGAACGATTTAGTTCAATTTTTAAGCGAGATGCTTATCTTTTGGACTTTTCCACAGTTGTCCACAAAAGCTGTGGATAACTTTGTGGATTGAAATGGACTTGACAACTTGTTCACCTCAAAATTTAAGGCTTTTCTTTAAATTGATCATTTTTTAATCAATTTATTTTATAATTAAAATCAATAACTTAAAGCTGTCAACCCTAAGGTTTTAAATTAAATAAAAAAAATATTTTAATGTTCAAAATATTGACAGCTGTTCCCGTTTACATACTCGTTTATAAATGCAGCGTATAAGGCTGTGCATTACGTAATTTTTTGTTAAACTCATCCATGAATTTTTCTAGCTTATTATTTATCAAATATAAACAATGAAAATAAAGACGTATTTCTTGGGGTGTCAACTGATCGGTAGCTTGCTTATGCTGGGCTGCAGTCATTTGGTGTATGCCGGCGAAACCATCTATCAGTTGCGTGATAAAAACGGCAGTACCTTATTGACCAATAAGAAGAGCCGTTATAATCATCTTCAGGTCGAAAAGAAGACTTATTATCCGGATAGCAATATTCATAGCTATAGTAACTGGGGCAGCAGCGAGTCGTCAGTTTTGCCTAGCTATAGCAAGAATAAGAACGCTTTTGATTCGATCATTCGTCAGGCCGCCCAGACTTATGGTGTGTCTGAAGGTTTAATTAAAGCAGTCATGCATACTGAATCCGGCTTTAATACCCATGCCCGCTCCCCTGTGGGTGCACAAGGTTTGATGCAGCTGATGCCGGCCACAGCACGTCGCTTTAATGTCAGCAATGCCTATGATCCTCATCAGAATATTATGGCGGGTGCTAAATATCTGGCTTGGTTATTAAAGCGTTTTAATGGCAATACCAGCCTGGCACTGGCGGGCTACAATGCCGGTGAAGGCAATGTCAGCAAATATGGTGGAATCCCGCCTTTCCGGGAGACTCAGGATTATGTACGCCGTGTGACCAGCCGTTATCAAAATCTGTATACTCATGGCCTGAGTGCAAGTACAACCACGTCTAGCACATCATCCAGTGAAGGTCGCATCATTGCCAGTTCAGCGAACTACTCCAATGATAGCAGCAGTACTTCACACATTCAGGCAGCCAAGTATCAGCGTCAGATTATTATGAATGCTGATGGCAGTTATACCGATGCACCGATGGGTTCTTATGCAACGGCGAATGCAACAGCAGCAGCTAAAATTTATTTAAGTGAATAAATAAATCAAAATCATTTGATTCTAAATAGCCTTAGCGAAAATGCAGCAAAAAATAAAGCTGTGTTTTGTGATCTAGGGCCATTTTTTTTCTTGAATTTTTAGTCATTTCACCCCATATTGATTTCAATGATTTTCATTTGCTAATCAGATTATTTTTTTATAATAAGAGGATTTCTCAATGATGCGGATTGGTTTGTTCTTGCTAACCAACCTCGCGGTACTGGTTGTAGCTGGCATTATCCTGTCACTCTTCGGTGTCGGTAGTTACCATGGCGCGGGTGGCTTGAATCTAGGCAACCTGTTGGTGATCTGTTTTGTGTTCGGTATGGTGGGATCACTGATTTCCCTGTTCATGTCTAAATGGATGGCGAAAAAAACAACCGGTACTGAACTGATTGACCCAAATGCCCCTCGTAACCAGGCAGAAGCATGGTTATTACAAGAAGTTGCGCAACTTTCTCAGCGCGCTGGCATTAAAATGCCGGAAGTGGGTATTTTCCCATCTTATCAGTCAAATGCCTTTGCAACAGGCTGGAACAAGAACGATGCGCTCGTGTCTGTGTCCACGGGTCTGCTTGAACGCATGAATAAAGACGAACTTCGTGCGGTACTGGCACACGAGATTGGTCACGTTGCCAATGGCGATATGGTGACACTGGCCTTGATCCAAGGTGTAGTCAACACATTTGTCATGTTCTTTGCCCGTGTAGTTGGCGACTTTGTAGACCGTACGATCTTCGGTCGTGAAGAAGGTGAGGCACCGGGTATTGGCTATTTTGTGATTACCATTGTGCTGGATATCGTATTTGGTATTATGGCTTCAGCGATCGTGCTGTGGTTCTCACGCTACCGTGAGTATCGTGCTGATGAAGCAGGTGCACGTTTGGCAGGCAAACAGGCGATGATTTCAGCGTTATTACGTTTACAGGCGGAATCAGAAATGCCGGATACTATGCCGAAAGAAATGAAAGCCTTTGCAATTTCTGCTGGTCAGGAACAAGGTTTTAGTCTGGCGGCACTGTTCCAGACTCACCCAACGATTGAACAACGTGTTGCTGCTTTGCAACAACTCGATTGCCCTTAAGCAACGCATTGATTGCTTGATAGAAAAAAGCCTGCATTTGCAGGCTTTTTTATTAAGTTTAGGTTTATAAACCTTCAGGCTTTAAACCATTGAAAGAGCTGCATTGTGCCCCAGCCAATGGCCATAATTAACAGAATCAAAAAGAAAGTTCCTAAGATATCTGGTAGATGAATCCAGATCCAGGCCACCACAGGATTACGCCAGAAAGCAGATTGCTGTTGTCTGCGTTCCAAACTTTCATGCAGAAATGGATGTACCACATGATGATCGGTACGGATCTGGTATTCGTCCCGGATATGCTGATGCACAATATCCAGTGCCTTACGGCTAGGACGAATAAAAATATCAAATATTGTTCCTGCTACAGGAATAAAGCCGACCACAGCATCCATGACGGCCATTTTCAGGACTGGCTTTAATTTTTCACTTGGCACCCCGATCTGACGGGCTTTATAAATCGCATAACTGGTCAATACAAAACCTGCGATATCTCCAGCTACCGGAATGGTACTCAAAGCAGCATCTGCCCCGACGCCCTGCTTGGTAAATGGAATCCGTACCACCGAATCCATCATATTGGCAAACTTGGCCAGATCCCGCTCCAGACGAATGACATCCTGTTGGCTCAATTTATTTTTTTGTCCGGGATCAGGCATAGGTTCTTCCAGAAATGAAGCTGATGTAATTGAGCATAAAGTATTTTTTCTATTTAAGCTGTAATTGCTAGGTATTTAAAACAATAATTGAGAGGCAATAAACAAGTAAATAATCACCCCAGTGGCATCACAAATCGACGTTACCAGCGGTGCTGATGCACTGGCTGGGTCCATTTTCAGCTTGTTGAGAATAAAGGGTAAACTCATGCCAATCAGACAGCCCATCAGCACAATACCTAACATACTTAAAGCAAGTACGATGGCGACCATCCAGTCACCTCGAATATAACCCAAGATTGATACAGCAATGGCCATCGTTCCACCCAGACATAACGCAACCAAGGATTCACGACCCAGCAGGCTAAACCAGTCCTTAAACTGCACATTGCCTGTTGCCAAGGCACGCACCATCAAGGTGGCAGATTGTGAGCCAGCATTCCCGCCACTTCCCACCAACAATGGCAAGAAAAATACCAGCACAATATGAGTGGAAATAATATCTTCAAAATGGGCAATCCCGATTCCAGAGAGCAGACTGCCAAACACTAGGATAACCAGCCAGAATACGCGTTTTTGATACAGTCTGAGAATCGGTGCAGTTTTCAGGCTCAGCTCATTCAAAGGCGTCACTGCACCAGATTTTAAAATATCCTCGGTGCTTTCTGCCTCTGCAATATCCATGGCATCATCATAAGTAATAATCCCGACCAGCTTTTGAGTCGCGTCGACCACAGGCAAGGCAATAAAATCATAATAGGCCAAGGTACGGGCGACCTGCTCCTGATCCTCATCCACAGTGGCATAGACTACATCTGTGGTCATGACCTCATTAATGGTGGCATCCGGCCGTGCCTGAATAATTTGTCGCAAGGAAATTACGCCGAGCAGATGCTGTTTCTCATCCACGATATAGATCAGATATAAAGTGTCATGATTCCCCGCAATATCACGTAGCGTTTCAATCGCCTCAGTCATGCTCAGCTCGGGAGCAAGCGTGACGAAGTCTGAACTCATTAATGCACCGGCAGTTTCTTCCGGATAAGCATGCAGCTCTCGTAGGGTTTGTAGCGACTGGGTGGATAATTTTCCAAGTAACTGCTGCTGCACTTCACAGGGCATCTGCTTGTATAAATCAATGAAGTCATCGGAATGCATGGCATCCATCAGACTGGCCAGTTGTTCCAGAGGAAATTGATAGGCCAGCTGGATTTGTATGGCCAGTGGCAAGTACTCCAGCACTTCTGCCTGACGTTCCAACTGCTTGAAATGGTGACAGCGTTCTGCTGGTCCAAGCTCAGACAAAATTCTGGCCTGATCGGCAATATTCAGCTTTTGTAGAAGCTGATGAATATTATTTTCCCCTGTCAGCAGAGCCTCATGTAGTTGCTGTATTTTTTCTTGGTGCTGCATTCCCATACCATCATTCCATGCAGGTATGAAACATACCCGTCCTAGAGTGAGTATTCCTCATTTTCCTGATTGATTTGTATAACTTTATTTGTTGCTTTGACACGAAACAGGTTTTGGATTAACACATACATAAACGGGATAAAGAATAATACCAAAATAGTTGCAAAAATGACCCCGTCCAAAATGCTGGCACCAATTTCCTGACGGCTGATCGCACTGACCCCAGAAGCAAAAATCAAAGGAATCACTCCCGCAGCAAAAGCAATAGAAGTCATGAGAATAGGCCGTAAGCGCAAACTTGCTCCTTCTAAGGCTGCAGCTATAGCTGTTTTTCCTGCTTTCTCTGCCTGTGCAGCAAACTCCACAATCAGAATGGCATTTTTACAGGACAGACCAATCGTCGTCAGCAAGGCAATATGAAAAAAGATGTCATTGGCGAAACCAAAGATCCAGCAAAATAAGATACTGCCACCTACGCCCAATGGAATGGCACTGATCACGGCCACAGGAATGGTCCAACTTTCATATAAAGCGGTTAAACACAGGAAAATAAAGGCAATCGAAATCACATACAGGAAAATCGCCTGACCGCTGCTGCGCTTTTCTTCCAATGCAGCTCCGCTCCAAGCCAGATTCACACCTTCCTGGGCATCTACCAATGCTTCAACATCCTGCATGGTCTGACTGGAAAACTTGTCCTTTGGAATCCCGGCATAGACTGGAACAGCGTTATAGCCCATATAGCGGTTAATACTGTTCGGCCCGCCCTGCCAATTCAGACTGCTAAACTGGTTAAATGACAGCATTTCACCTTTTTGATTGCGTACATGCCAGAAGGCCAGATCTTCAGGTTTGGAACGGTATTCTGCTTCACCCTGCATAATCACACGTTTAATCTGCCCGCGATCAATAAAGTCATTGATGTAAGTTCCACCCCACGCTGCGGCCAAAGTACTGTTTACATTTTGCTGAGGAATGGAATGCTTTAACACGCGTTCTGCATCAAGTTTGATATTCAGCTCAGCACTTTCTTTGGGTTGGTCCAGCTGTAAAAATTCAATCGATGATTTGCCTTGGGCACGCGCTTCAATCTGGCCAAATGCCTCCTGTAAAAATTCAGCTCCTTTATAATCCAGGTCTTGCAACCAGAAATCGACTACACGACCATTACTCGACATGGAAGGCGCCATAAAGAAAATTTGGGCATTGGCATGATTGGCAAAGTGTTTCTGTGCTCGATCGACAATGGCAAAGACCGAATCTTCAGGATTTTTACGTTCAGCCCAGTCTTTTAATACCACAAAGAGCTGCCCACGATACGGGCCTACACCAACGTTGTTGCCGCTATACCAGACGCCTACACTCTGAATGCGTTCTGATTCATGTTTCATTAAATAGTCTTGTACTTCACGCCCGACTTTTTCGACTTCTGAACGCGGTGCGTTGCCCGGCATGACAATCTGCCCCATAACAAAGCCCATGTCTTCCGTGGGCATCAAGCCTTCCGGCAAATGCTTATATACCCAGCCGAAGCTCATTATGCACACACCAAACAGTGCCAACATCGTGAATTTCAATCGCATGCTCCGAGCTGAAACTTTTTGATAACCGGCATTGAGCTGATCCATGCCATGGTTAAAGCGCTGTGCCCAGCGAGCCTGATGATGTTTGCGTTTCAATAACTGTGCCGCAAATGTCGGGGTAATCACCAAGGCCACGAATAAAGACAGCAACATCGCCACTACCAAAGTGAGGGAAAATTGACGATAAATCACCCCAGTAATACTGCCAAAGAAAGCCATCGGGATAAATACTGCAGTAAGTACCAGCGTAATACCGACCAGTGCTCCACTCATTTCCTGCATGGATTTTAAGGCAGCCGCTTTGGCATCCAGATGTTCGTCCTGCATCAGGCGTTCAATATTTTCCACCACTACAATGGCATCATCGACTAGCAGACCAATGGCTAAAATCAGGGCAAATAAGGTAAAACTATTCAGAGTCATATCCAAGACATACAGCACTGCAAAGGTCGCCAAAACCACAATCGGAATCGTAACGGCCGGAATAATCGTGGCACGCCAGTTTTGCAGGAAGATAAACATCACCACAATGACCAGAATAATGGCTTCAACCAGAGTTTTAGCTACCTGTTCAATTGAGCTGGTAATAAATGGAGTTTTGTCCATGGTCATTTGCAACTGGTAGTGCGGTGGCAAATTGGCCTGAGTGTTTTTTAATACGTCTTGAATCTGTTTGGACACGGCAATAGCATTACTCCGCGGCGCCAAAGTAATCGATAAAGCTGAAGAGAGCTGTCCGTTGGTATAGTTAATGTGGTTATAACTTTCTGCACCTAGTTCTACCCGTGCCACATCTTTTAAATACAGTAATGCACCGGAATCTGTGGTTTTAACGATGATATTTTCAAATTCTTTCACACTGCTTAAATGTGAACCGGCACTGACCTTGGCATTGAGATATTGATCCTGCATCGTCGGCAAACCACCAATTGCGCCTGAAGCCAGTGGCGCGTTTTGAGTTTCAATGGCATTACGGATATCGCTTGGCATCAGGTTAAACTGGTGCAACTTATGCGGATTTAGCCAAATCCGCATGGCATAACCTGCACCGTACAGGTCAATTTCCCCTACACCTTCAATACGTGACAAACGCGGTTCGACGTGGACCATCAAATAATCTGAAAGTTCGGTAACGCTACTCTGCCCACTCTCATCATATAAACTTAATAGTGCAAACTGGTCATACCCTGATTTATAAACATTGACTCCGCCCTGCTGCGTCTCTTCAGGTAAGCGGCTCAATACACCATTCACGGCGTTTTGAACCTGTAACTGGGCTTGATCAAGATCGACTCCTGGCTCAAATTGCAGCGTAAGTTGGGCCCGTCCCACCGAACTGCTGGAGTGAAAAGTTTCCAGACCTTCAATGCCTTTTACCGCCTGTTCCAGAATCTGGGTCACCGATTGCTCAACTGTTTCAGCCGATGCACCACGATAACCTGCGGAAACGCCTAAAGCTGGCGTATCCATATTTGGCATATGTTCAATGGGAATTTTTTGAAGTGCAAATACCCCAAGGGCCATCATTAAAATTGCAATGACCGCTGCAAACTTGGGACGATAAATAAAAAAGCGCGACAACATAAATCAGAAATCCCCATCAAATGCATCTTTAGGATGCACACGCCATGAATAGATGATTTCTATAGCAATTTTCACACCATGCTTAAATTTAAGCCAATCTTTACCTTTTTATTTCCGATAAAAAAATCCCCGTTATAACGGGGATTTTAGAATGCTATATTCTCAATTGATATTATGTATGTGATTTCTTCATCGTCATTTGGCGAATTAAAACGTACATAAATGGAATAAAAATTAGCACCAGTATCGTTCCAAAGATCACTCCACCAAAAACACTGATTCCAATCTCACGACGACTGGCTGCACCAGCACCAAAAGCAAAGACCAGTGGCAGAATCCCAGCACCAAAGGCCAGAGATGTCATCAGGATTGGGCGCAAGCGCAGTGAAGCACCTTCAAGTGCAGCTTCAACTACCGATTTACCTTTTTCCTGAGCCAATGCCGCAAACTCTACGATTAAAATTGCATTCTTACAGGACAGACCAATCGTGGTCAGCAAAGCAATCTGGAAGTAAATATCATTCGGAAAATCTGCCAGAAAACTAAAAATGATATTCCCACCAATCCCTAGAGGAATAGCGGACATGACCGCAGTCGGAATCGTCCAGCTTTCATATAAAGCGGCCAGGCACAGGAAAATGAAACCAATCGACACCAGATATAACCAGATTGCCTGATTACTGGATTGTTTTTCCTCAAAGGATAAACCGCTCCAGACCACGTCAATGCCATCCTGTTCTGCCACCAGATTTTCAACATCTTGCATCGCTTCACCAGAACTGGAACCTTTGACCATATCCGCTTGCATTTGCAGCGAGGTATAGCCCATAAAACGGTTGACCACCTCAGGACCACCACTCCAGTCCACCTGAGCGAAATTACTGAAAGGCACCATCTCGTTCAGGTCATTACGTACATGCCATTGCGCCAGATCTTCAGGTTTGGAACGGAATTCTGCATCGCCCTGCATAATCACCCGTTTAATCCGGCCACGATCAATAAAGTCATTAATATAATTACCCCCCCAGGCCGCTGAAAGCGTACTGTTGATTGCGGATTGACTCAGACCATTGGCCATAGCCTGTTTCTGGTCAATATTGACTTTCAGTTCGGCTTTTTCCGGATTGGAACGCTTATCCAGATTTTCAAAGCTACTATATTGAGCTGCTCCAGCCTGCATATTCTGGAACTGCTCTTCCAGATACTGACGGCCATTACCGTTAATATCACGAATCCAGAAATCCAGGCCGTCGGTTTGACCTAAACCATTCACTGAAGCCGGCATGCTGATATTGACTTGAGCATCGCGGTTACTGCGAAAATGCTTCATAGCACGTTCACGAATCGCCTGCGCGGTATTTTCTTCTCCAGCACGGTCATCCCAATGCTTCAAGGCAACAAAACCGGTCGCCAGGTTCTGACCGGTACCTGAGAAGTTACGGCCATAACGTAGCATGACCAAGTCGATATTGTCCTTTTCTTCTTCCAGAAAATACTGACGAATCTGCTCACCGACCTGAATGGTGTTTTTCATTGGCGCGCCTTCCTGCAGCCGGATTTGCAGATTCAGAATACCCTGGTCTTCACTCGGCAAAAAGCTGGTGGGTAAGGCGCGATAAAATAAAGCAAATACGCAGAGCAATCCGGCAAACAGCACCAGACTAATGGCCTTATGTTGTAGAGTGACATTAGAAACTTTCAGATAACGATGCTTCAAACCATCCAGTTTCTGGTTAAACCAACTCGCCCACTTGGCAGGTTTTGGATTTGGTTTTAGAATCAGCGCACAAAGTGCAGGTGTCAGAATCAGTGCGACCATCAGCGACAGAGACATCGCTGCCACGAGCGTAATCGAGAACTGACGATAGATCACCCCGGTTGAGCCACCAAAGAATGCCATGGGAATAAAGACCGCGGTTAAAACCAGGGTAATCCCGATCAATGCTCCGCTAATTTCCTGCATGGATTCCAGTGCTGCTTCTTTGGCTGTAAGCTGCTGCTCATGCATCAGACGTTCAACGTTCTCTACCACCACAATGGCATCATCGACCAGCAAGCCAATGGCCAGTACTAAGGCAAACAAAGTCAGCGTATTAATACTCAGTCCCAAAACATAAAGTACTGCCATGGTTCCGAGTAAAACTACAGGCACAGTTACAGTCGGAATTAAGGTGGCACGCCAGTTTTGCAGGAAGATAAACATCACGATGACGACCAGAATGACCGCCTCGAATAAAGTTTTAACGACTTCTTTAATCGATTCTTTAACAAACGGTGTATTGTCACGCGGATAGGCAATTTTATAGCCTTCCGGCAACTGCTGGGAGAGTCGCTCGATTTCAGCCTTGATCAGACTCGACGTCGCAATTGCATTGGCACCGGAGGCCAGTGAAATGCCCAGACCGGCAGAAGGATAGCCGTTGGTGGTGCTATATGACTGATAATTTTCCGCACCCAATTCAACCCGTGCAACATCTTTTAAGTAGATAAAGCTACCATCCCGGGCAGACTTCACAATAATATTTTCAAATTCTTCGACTGTTTTTAAACGGCTGCCTGATGTGACTTTGGCATTCAGATACTGATCATCGGCTGTTGGCAAGTCCCCAATTGCGCCGGCTGCCACTTGAGTATTTTGTGATTCAATCGCTGCCCGCACATCACTTGGCATCAGGTTATATTGTTTCAATTTTGCTGGATTCAGCCAGATGCGCATTGCGAACTGTGAACCAAAAACATCCACTTCCCCAATGCCATCAATTCGGGAAATATCCTGTTCCAGATGCGTGGTCAAATAATCAGACAGTTCAATATTGCTGCTACGCCGTGACTCATCATACAAACCGATGACCATATGGGTATCGCCAAGAGATTTGAAGACATTCACGCCCTGTCGCTGGACATCATCTGGCAAACGATTGAGAACCCCGTTAATCGCATTTTGAACCTGTACTTGTGCTGTATCTGGATCGGTACCATTTTCAAAACTGATGCTGATCCGGCTTCGACCTGAGGAATCACTGCTTGAGCTGAAATACAGCAAGCGGTCGATACCTTTAATTTGCTGTTCCAGCACCTGGGTCACGCTTTCTTCTACTGTTTCTGCAGATGCACCGGTATAGGTTGTTGCCACAGTAATACGAGGCGGTGCAATATCCGGATAACGTTCAACAGGTAAATTCATCACCGCAAAAAGTCCAATGGCCATGACTACAATGGCCAGCACACCTGCAAAAATAGGACGATGAATGAAAAACTTAGACAGCATAAGTCTGAATCACTTTGAATTTAATGAATTATGGAAAGCGTTGCATTATTGAGTCAGCTTAAGGATATTCAGGCAGTGGCCTAGAGAATGCAAGGCTTGATCACAGAAAAATATGTATAAAATTGAATCATGAAGAAAATATGAAGATTTTGCCTTTCATCTAGCTATTTCAACAATTTATAAGGTTATTATTTTTATTTTAGGCATAAAAAAACCCTGCTTGCGCAGGGTTTTTTTAGAATCGATTCAGAGCTGATTAAGCAGAGAATTGGTTCATTGTGTTTTTCGCATCGTCACCCGCTTTAAGCGCGTTGTCACCAGCGAAGATTTCTTTGTGGTCGTCACCGATGTCAGAACCAGCCATTGCTTGGTGTTTCACACAAGCGATACCACCGCGGATTTCTTTACGTTGTACGCCAGCAACATAAGCCAACATACCTTCAGAACCGAAGTAACCTTGAGCAAGCTCGTGAGTAGAAAGAGCAGCTGTGTGGTAAGTAGGCAGAGTGATCAAGTGGTGGAACACGCCTGCTTCACGAGAAGCGTCTGCTTGGAATGTACGTACTTTTTCGTCAGCTTCAGCAGCCAATTCAGAATCGTCGTACTCAGCGCTCATCAATTTAGCGCGGTCGTATGCAGATACGTCTTTACCTTCAGCAACCCAACGGTCGTACGCTTGTTGACGGAAGTTCAGTGTCCAGTTGAATGATGGAGAGTTGTTGTAAACAAGTTTCGCATTTGGCACAACTTCACGTACACGGTTAACCATGTGAGCGATTTCAGCTACGTTTGGAGTCGCAGTTTCGATCCAAAGAAGGTCAGCACCGTTTTGTAAGCTAGTGATACAGTCAAGTACAACGCGGTCGATCTGAGTGCCTTCACGGAACTGGTACAAGCCAGAAGCAAGACGTTTAGGACGGTGAAGTTTGCCATCACGTTTGATCAGGATTTCGTCTTCTTGTGCTTCAGAGATGTCAATTTCTTGAGTGTCTAAGTAGCTGATGTATTGAGAAGCGATGTCGCCTGGCTCTTTAACCACTGGGATTTTTTGAGTCAAGTCAGCGCCTTCAGAGTCAGTACGTGCAACGATGATACCGTCGTCAAGACCCATTTCAAGGAATGCATAGCGAAGAGCGTGGATTTTCGCGATGAAGTCTTCGTGTGGAACTGTAACTTTACCAGCTTGGTGACCACATTGTTTCGCGTCAGAAACCTGGTTTTCGATTTGAAGTGCACAAGCACCCGCTTCGATCATTTTCTTAGCTAGTAAGTAAGTCGCTTCTTCGTTACCGAAACCAGCGTCGATGTCCGCAATGATTGGCACAACGTGAGTTTGGAAGTTGTCGATTTGTGAAGTGATTTCAGCAGCTTTAGCTGTATCACCAGCGTCTTGAGCTTTTTTAAGTGCGCGGAACAGGTCGTTCAGTTCTTTCGCATCAGCTTGACGTAAAAATGTGTAGATTTCTTCGATCAATGCAGGAACAGAAGTTTTTTCGTGCATAGATTGGTCAGGAAGAGGACCGAATTCTGAACGAAGTGCAGCAACCATCCAGCCAGAAAGGTAGATATAGCGACGTTCAGTTGTACCGAAGTATTTTTTGTTCGCAATCATTTTTTGCTGAGCGATGAAACCGTGCCAGCAGCCTAGTGATTGAGTGTATTTGCTAGAGTCTGCATCATAAGCAGCCATATCACGACGCATAATCGCCGCTGTATATTTAGCAATGTCTAAACCAGTTTTGAAACGGTTTTGAAGTTGCATACGCGCAGCATCTTCAGGACTGATGTCTGCCCAAGTGTTACCGAATTTCGCTTTTAATTCGCGGATTGCATCAATCGCTGTTTGGTATGTAGTCATGATATATTCCTGTATTAATATTAGGATTTTTCTGCAACGAACCGCTCAAATCACACCCTCAATGACTTGTTCAGATTTTCGACGATCCGTTGGGATAGCTAAAGATTAGTGGGCTTCGAAAAATTAATCCAATATTCTGCAAGAATTATCATTATTTATTTAAAAAATATGTAGATGAAAGTCTAATTATATATTGATCAATTTTTTATAAGTTATTGTATTTTATATTTTATTTTTGAATTTTTGAAATTGGATTTTGTCTAAAACATCAGCAATAAGAGCAAAAAATATTCATTAGACTTAAGTCTTGCAAGACTTTAGCAGCGCCTAATTTCAGCAATTTTTGTTTATTTTATGAGCCTTAAAACCTAGAATACTTATTTCAAAAGAATTATTTTTCATTTATTTGTTGAAATATTTTTTATCAAACCTGGCACATTATTTGCTAATTCCCTCTGTTTCTTAGAAATACTTTTCTTTCGTTTCGAAGGCAGCCAGATTTCCTTTCTGCTCTTAAAAATAGAGAAGGATTCAGACTGGCAAAATCTGCGGTGAAAGAGACTCTAAAAAGGTATTTCAGTACAATCAGCTGGGCTTTTTTTCATCAGTTGCGTACACAAGCTATAGTAGTTATGGCATAATCCATATAATTTCATAATTTTATTTTCGGTATTTTTTTTATGAATCTGGAGCGGGTCGATCTTAATCTCCTCATTTATCTTGACGTACTTTTACGTGAAAAAAATGTCACGCGTGCAGCAGAACAACTTGGGGTAACCCAGCCTGCGATGAGTAACATTTTACGTCGCTTACGAAATTTATTTAATGATCCTCTCCTGATTCGCTCTTCTGAAGGTATGACCCCAACAGAACGTGCGCTAGAACTCCAACCTCGTATCCGTGACGCCTTAGCGGATCTTTCCATGATTCTGGAACCGCGTACCGAGTTCCGCCCTTATACTTCAAACCGTGTTTTCCGCATCATGACTTCAGATTATGCTGAAGCTACACTGGTACCACGCCTGGTGAAAGCATTACGTTCAGAAGCACCGAATGTGGTTCTCGACTTCTTAACCCCAAGTGATGTGTCCTATCGTGACATGGAACAAGGTAAAGTTGATCTGGCGATTAACCGTTTTAATGAAATTCCGCAAAGCTTCCATCAGGTACTGGTTTGGCGTGACAGCTTTTCTTGCCTGTTAAATAACAAGCATCCGGCTGCGGGCAACCTGAATCTGAAAAGCTATCTGGATGCACAGCATATCTGGGTATCGAAAACCGGTATGGGCGTTGGCTTTGGGGTAAACCCTGAGAAACAGGCGGGTCTCGGCTGGATTGATCAGGCTCTTGAACGTATTGGCCAAAAACGTAAGATTTCGGTATTTACCCGTCATTATCAGATGCCTGGTCTTCTGGCTGCCAATGTCGATCTTGTAGCAACATTACCGACCCGTATTGCACGTCTGCAAGCCAAAAACCAGAACTTACTCATTAAAGACCCACCATTCTATATTCCTGAGTTTGAATTGAAGATGGCGTGGTGTCCTTTATTGCATCATCATCCCGCCCATCGCTGGTTACGTCAGCTGATTCTATATGTAGCCCGTCAGATGATCGAAGAAGAAAATCGTGAATTTTTAATGAATAATTCGCAATTTTCGCATTATTGAATTGAATATTAGCTAAATTGCTCATTTTTAAGCTTATACTCTAGAGACTTGAGTTGCTTTATTTGTACCTCAAGTCTTTTTTTGTGTTAAAAATATTTTTAGCTAGATCATATTAATCCACAGGTGGATTCGTGAGCCTCTTTCAAAACATCGTGATTATCTTATTACTCATCGCGGGGGCCGGTTTTTTATCATTAACAGAAATCGCGCTTGCAGGTGCCCGTAAGGTCAAATTAAAAATTTTGGCTGAATCGGGAGATATTCGCGCTCAAAAAGTTTTAGATTTACAAGAAAACTCTGCTGACTTTTTTGCAGCTTCCCAAATCGGCTTAAACGCCGTTGCCATTTTAGGCGGTATTTTAGGTGAAGGCGCCTTCCGCCCTTATATCATCAATTTACTTTCCAGATTTTATCAAGGTCCCTGGACTGAAACGATTGCGTTCAGCCTGTCCTTCACTGCAGTTACTTCATTATTTATTCTGTTTGCGGACTTGATGCCGAAACGTCTGGCCATGATCGCTCCAGAAAAAATTTCTGTCTCGGTGATTAATCCAATTCAGGTATTTATCAAAATCTGTAAACCACTGGCCTGGTTCATCAATGCCATTGCGAACCTGTTGTTCCGCTTATTTAAAGTGAATACCATCCGAGATGATAATATTACCTTTGCGGATATTTCTGCGGTAATGGATGCGGGTGCTCAGGCAGGTGTGTTACAGAAACAGGAACATCACTTTATTGAGAACGTGTTTGAGCTTGAAGAACGTAATGTTCCTTCCAGTATGACGACTCGCGAAAATGTGGTGTTCTTTACCTTGAAAGAATCAGAAGCCAGTATTCGTCAAAAACTGGCTGAATTTCCTTATTCCAAGTTTTTGGTCTGTAATGAAAATATCGACGATGTGATTGGATATGTCGACTCCAAAGATATTCTGGTTCGTATTCTGAATAATCAGTCTTTACTTCAGTTAAATGAAAATACCATCCGTACGGTTCTAACCATTCCAGATACACTGACTCTATCTGAATTACTGGATCGCTTCCGTTCAACCAAGGAAAAGTTCGCCGTCGTTATTAATGAATATGCCTTGGTCGTAGGTGTGATTACCCTTTCCGACATTATGATTACCGTGATGGGCGACTGGGTTACTCCCCTGGAAGAAGACCAGCAGATCATTAAGCGTGACAGCAATTCATGGTTGATTGATGGCAGTACGCCCATTGAAGACATCAAACATGCGCTGGAAATTGATGAAATGCCAGATGAAGAGAACTATGAAACCCTAGCTGGTTTTATGATGTTCAAGCTGCGCAAGATTCCACGTCCTGCAGATATTGTGCTACATGCGGGTTACAAGTTTGAAGTTGTCGATGTTGATCATTTCAAGATTGACCAGTTACTGGTTACACGTATGCTGGAAGTGAAAAAGCCACCGACAGAAGAATCAGAATAATCTGGTTCTTCTTCAATTTTTTTAAAACTCCAAAAACAATAATAATGAGACTTTTATGAATATTGCTGCGTTACTCGCCTGTCTGAGTTTTTATTCGGCCTTATATTTATTCTATTTCTTCTTTATGCAAGATCAACAGCCTATATTTCTGATCCTAGCAATTGTGCTCATTTTACTTTCAATCTGGCTGACTCCCTATCCTTATGAGCGGCGTCGGCAAGGATTTGATTCGACTTTAAGAATAGGCGAATATTTTTATTATCCACTCATCACCTGGTGGCGGCTGTTTATCTTTCCTGTGCGTTGGCTGCTTTCCCTATTTTATTCTCATTAAAAAAGCACCCGAAGGTGCTTCTTTACATTCAATTCAATTTAGATTTTTGATAAAAGTGCTTCAAGGACTGCCTGATAATGGATCTGGATATCTTCCTGCAAAATTTTGTAGGTATTATCAAATTGCACCATTGGCCAGCCTTCTTTCCAGAATGGGAAAATATTATGTAAGTCATGAGTGACGACCGCATCTTCACGTAGAATCGCCTGTGCAATCTGTGCCAGTACAAAGGCAGTTTCCGCACCATCAATTGCAAGGTAATCAATACCACGTGCTTTTAAAATACGGATACGGTCTTTCTTATAGCGGATTTTTTTGATTTGGGCTTCATTCAGATTCAGGGCCAGAGAAACTGCTTCAACAAATTTTTCTTCAAATGACTGATTCAATACAACCAGCGCCTGTTTATGCGCTTCCTGACGACCCGCTTTACCACCCTGACGAATAACTTCTTTTGCTTCCGTATCTAGCTCATCATTCTTCATGGTTTGAAGGATGTCTAAAATTTCGATGTCGCTTAGCGTCGCAGGAGATTGATCAGTCATAAACTGTCCCTAAAAAATAAATATGCAATGGACTATTTTCGCATAAATCCTCACTAAAAAATTAAAATCTTTAGCTTCAACTCTAATAATTGCAAAATCCGGATCATCTCTATCATTCTGGCGTAAATTGGCTATAGTAGGCGGCAAGTTTCTTATTTACTTTTTATCATGCAAACCAAACAGATTGATCTTTTATTGCAGCAACTTAAACTGCTTTATCCCGCTGCCTTCAAAAGAAATTATCTGTTTTATGGCCAGATCAAGACCAAGGGTATTTTAAGTGATCTCAAGGAACTGATTCCCTGGGTGCTGGCTGCCATGATCTTTGTACCGATTAGCCTGGTTCTCAAAGATGTTTATTCCTCTAAGCTATCAACTGCCCCAGACTTTCAGGCGCAAGCTTATGCAATTCTGACTATTCTGTTATTTCTGATGCTGGTGGTTCCACTAGTGATCAAGCAGATCCGGCACTCTTCTCATTCCCTCTATCAGTTTTTAAGACATACACCGATTAAACTCACTGTAGTCATTGTGCTGGAAGCGCTGAATCTGGTTTTTCTACAAAGCAGTATGACCATGTGGATTCTATTCTTTTTCGGGATCAGTTTTGGTTTTGTACGGTTCTATAAAGAAAATATGTTCCGCCCTGCTACCAATAGCACTGAACAATATCAACTGCAGCAGTTACGTCGCATCTGTTTCTGGGCTTATCAACAAACCTGGAAACTACGTCTGAAATTATTTTTTCATTCCAAGCCGACCTCCCCAAATGAAGAATTGAAAAATCAGCTTCAGCACTATGCGGATTTACATACCCGCTTGTTTAAACTGGAACATGAGCAGTGCAAGAAGATTAAATACATCGATATCGATACTTATCTGGACGAGCACCTGTAAATGTTTTATGAATCACGGCCTGAAATAGAAAATTACATGACTTCTCACGCTTATCATCTAGCATTATGGATTTAATTTTTTAATTTAAACTACTGAATTGCTTGAAAATAAAGCAAACGTATTGAAATTTACTTGCCAAGCTTTATTTCGTCCTCTATTATTGCGCACATGCCCGAGTGGTGAAATCGGTAGACACAGGGGATTTAAAATCCCCCGCCCACAAAGCGTGCCAGTTCGAGTCTGGCCTCGGGCACCATTTTAATTCTGATTAGAATGGTGCAATGAAAATCTCCAGCATTCAGCTGGTTTTTTTTATGCGTGATTATCACCAATAGAATGTGCCCTTCCCATGTCTGCATCCCGTTCTTTTGATCTAGCCAGATTGCAATTACGCCATCCTGATGCATTCTTTTGCAGCCTCAGCTATGGCCGTTATAAATATTTGAACCAGACCACTGATCTCTATCTGTATTTACGTATTGGTATTCTGATCATGATCACAGGATTTTGTTGCCTGTGCTTTTCGCTGCCGTTTTACCCTGACTTTGTGACTTCAAAATATCAGGCGCTTAGTGCAGGTACTATTGTAATGATCGGCATGCTCTATCCTTATATCTGGCGCGCCCAGTTTCAGGCGAAATACAGTTCTGTTCGCTATGCCAAGCGTTTGCAACTCTGCCTGTATATGCAAACCCTGATTGCGATTCTGTCATTTATAAATTATCAGTATTTTCACTCAGCATTTATTACCTTGCCTTGTTTGGCCCTGCTTGCTTTCAGTAGCCTCGTACCGGTTTTAGTTGAGCCCTGCTTTAGAGTTTCGACTCGCAGCACCCTATTGGTACGTTTGCAGAAAATCCGTCAGCTGGCTTACTGGTCTTATCAGCAATCGCAAAGCAAAGAGCCGGAACCGGTGCCTTATCAAAAAGATTTAAAACAGTATTATCTGGATTTGCATCATAGCTGCATGCTGGAAGAGCAGAAATTACTGGATGAAATTCATTATAAAAATTTAAAAGACGTATTTTCAGATTATTAAAAAAAAGCCCTGTTTAACAGGGCTTTTTTTACCATTCGCGATTAACGACCAGTTCTTCCATTTCAATATCAAACAGACCCTGCTCTTGCACGACCATCATCATGGCCTCGGCAATATAGTCTGCGGCAGTATCATCCAGAGACGAATCCAGATCTTCAAACTGTGGCTTCATGGCATTGATGTCTGCCACAGTCTCATGGGCCAGCTGATATACATCCTGATCTGATAAACCGGATTTAGATACTTTTGAAGCAAAACGTTCGATGTGTTGCTTGATTTCTGCAACCAGAATATCGGGATAATATTCATCATCGAACATGGGGAGAAGTAAATCTGCAAACATTACAGGCACTCTAAAAGATGACAATCTAACTTAAGCGTGCCTGTATAGCACATTGCTGTTTAAAAGCCAAACAGCTTGTGCTCCTATATGTCTTTCAGCCCAGATTTAGGCATTTTGCATAGCTTTCCAGATTTTGATGGCGTCTGCTGTTACCTTGACATCATGTGCACGAACCATACAGGCACCTTGCTGAATGCTCAGCAAATGTGCCGCAGCCGAGCCTACTGCACGTGCTTGTGGTTCTGCACCATCTAGTGCAGCACCAATAAAACGTTTGCGGGATAAAGCAGACAAAATCGGATAGCCCATTTCTGTCAATTTATAAAACTCTTGCAACAGCTTTAAATTTTGCTGGGCATTTTTTGCAAATCCAAAACCAGGATCAATCATGATATGTTCAGCTTTAACACCCACATCTAGAGCATCTTGAACCCGTTGTGACAGTTCCCGAATCACATCCTGAGTCACATCATCATACTGATCCAGATTATTCATCGTAGTCGGCTCACCACGCATATGCATGATGATCACCGGAATATTCAGTTCTGCTGCCGTCTCTAACGCTTGTGGACGAGTGAGCGCGCGTACATCATTCCAGATATGTGCACCCGCTTTCACGGCTGCTTTAATCACTTCTGGCTGTGAAGTATCAATCGAGATGATCACATCATGCTTGGCCAGTTCTTCAACTACAGGCACAACACGACGGATTTCTTCTTCAACTTCCACGACTGATGCACCTGGACGTGTAGATTCACCACCCACATCAATTACGGTGGCACCATCAGCAATCATTTCCAGGGCTTTTACTACTGCCTGATCTTTCTGATTGTGCAGCCCCCCATCGCTAAAGGAATCCGGAGTCACATTTAAAATTCCCATCACATGCGGCTGAGACAAATCCAGTTTCAAATGACCGAAAGTCCAGATCTGTGGTCGTAGTGGCTTCAGCTGCATGGTTCAATCCTAGTTCACAATAACCCCGGTATTGTCTTATGGAAAGATCAATAAAGCAAAGCTCAATCTATTCAATAGCTAGATTTCAAAATAGTTCTTATTGGAATATTGCATCAGCTTGGATTGCAGTAACGCTTTTACATCAACCCATTCGCTTTTTAAAATACTATAGATATAACTATCTCTGAGTGTCATGCCATCTTTACGCAGCATATGACATCTAATGATGCCATCCTGTTTGGCACCCAGAGCTTCAATAGCTTTTTGACTTTTAAGATTCAGATGATCAGTCCGAAAGCCTACCACTTGAGCATTCAGCTCTTCAAATGCATGCTGCAGCAAAAGATATTTACAGACCCGGTTTACATAGGTTCGTTGATAAGGTTTGGCATACCAGGTAAAGCCAATTTCAACACGTGGAATTTCCGGCTTGATATCATGATAACTGGTAGTACCAATAGCGCGACCCGAATTCAGATCAATCACAGCAAAAGCCATTCTTTCACCTTTGGACTGCTGTTCAAAAGCTTGGGTAAAGTAGTGTTTAAGTTTATGTAGGTAAGGTACCGAATTATATAACACTTCCCCCAAGTCCCCTTCGGCACATGCATTTTCTAAGTCTGCAAAATGTTCCCAGCTCAGTGGCTCCAAACGTAGCTGATAAATACTAGATTCCAGAACAGGTAAAGTCATTCTTATTTTTACTCAGTGATTTTTATGAATTGACTATAGCATTCAACTAGATATGACAAAACAATGGCCATAAAAAAACCACCCGAAGGTGGTTTTAATTTTTAACTTAGTTCGCTGGTAATGGCGGAGGAGTCATTGGACCATCAGTCGGTGTTACATCAATCACTGGATTGTCTGAAACATAAACTTTAGGTGGTTTTGGCTCACGACCTTCCATAATGTCACGAATCTGTTCACGATCAATTGTTTCCCATTCAAGTAGCGCTTTCACCATGGCATGGGCAATATCTTTGTTGTTTTCAAGGATATCGCGCGCAACCTTGTATTGCTCATCAATAATGCGACGAACTTCCGCATCTACCTGTTGTTGGGTGGCCTCAGAAATCGTACGGGTACCAATGCTACCCATGAAAGACTGTTGAGAGTCATCTTCGTAGACCATGACACCTAACTTGTCTGACATACCATATTTGGTCACCATTGCACGTGCCATTTTAGTTGCACGTTCAAAGTCATTCGAAGCACCAGTCGACATCTGGTTAATGAAGACTTCCTCTGCGATACGACCACCGAACAGGATTGAAAGTTCATTCAACATTTTGTCTTTATAATGGCTAGTCTGGTCAAATTCAGGCAACTGCCAGGTGACACCTAATGCCCAGCCACGCGGCATGATGGTGACTTTATGCACAGGGTCTGTACCTGGAAGCATTTCTGCAACAATCGCATGACCTGCTTCATGGTAAGCCGTAGCACGACGTTCTTCTTCACGAAGTACCATCGATTTACGTTCAGGACCCATGTACAGTTTGTCTTTCGCATCTTCAAAGTCATGCATGTCGACTGTGTTCTTGTTACGGCGTGCAGCAAATAATGCCGCTTCGTTTACAAGATTGGCCAACTGTGCACCTGAGAAGCCTGGCGTACCACGAGCAAGAACTTTGACATCTACACCAGTAGTAGAAGGAAGTTTCTTCAAGTGTACATTCAGGATTTGCTCACGACCTTTAATATCTGGTAGACCTACCATGACTTGACGGTCGAAACGACCTGGACGAAGTAAGGCTTTATCCAGTACATCAGCACGGTTAGTTGCAGCGATGACAATAATGCCTTCATTGCCTTCGAAACCATCCATTTCTACCAGCATCTGGTTCAGAGTCTGTTCACGTTCATCATGACCGCCACCTGTACCTGAACCACGATGACGACCGACTGCATCAATCTCATCAATGAAGATGATACATGGCGCATGACGTTTTGCCTGTTCGAACATGTCACGTACACGTGATGCACCGACACCGACAAACATTTCAACGAAGTCAGAACCTGAGATACTAAAGAATGGAACTTTTGCTTCACCTGCAATGGCTTTAGCCAGCAAGGTTTTACCTGTACCTGGAGGACCCACCATCAGGACGCCTTTAGGAATAGTCGCACCCAAGCGTTTGAATTTTGCAGGATCTTTCAGGAAGTCAACAATTTCGACTACTTCCTGTTTTGCTTCATCACAACCCGCCACATCAGTAAATGTTACTTTGATCTGGTCTTCAGATAGCATTTTCGCTTTAGATTTACCAAAGCTCATTGGGCCATTCTTGCCGCCTGCACCACCACCCATGTTGCGCATAAAGAACATGAATAACAAAATGATTAGAAGTACAGGGAAACTTGCAATCAGCAATTGCATGAGCAAGCCTTGACGTTGAGGCGCTTCACCTTCAACGACCACATTATTTTTAATCAGGCTTGGCATCAGTTCTGGGTCTTGAACTGCCGGGCGAATGCTTTCAAACTCTGAACCGTTTGATTTTTCACCGCGAATTCTTTCGCCATCAATTGTAACTTGTTTAATTTGGCCAGCATTGACCGCGGCAACAAACTCCGAATAGTTCATTGTAGTCGGTTGATTGCGGTCACTGACGTTGCTGAAGATTAACACCAGCACACCCAGTATCACGAGCCACAATACGGCATTCTTAAAAAGATCGCTCAAAGCTTTATTTCCCATTCCAATCTAATTTGATCATGCCCTCGAAGGGTGACCTTAATCAATAAGCTGCAAATCAATTTGCAATAATGTAAAAACCTACAAAATGCACAATTTTTAACGTGTTGGCAAGTAAACTTTATTTCAAAGCCTTCTTGCGTCCCTGTCCGACCAGAAACACTTCTTTCGAACGGGCACGTGATGCAGCAGGTTTAATCGTCTTCAATACATCAAAACTGTTGACGACTTCTTTACGAAATTCATCAAAACCTGAACCCTGGAATACTTTCACTACAAACTGTCCTTTGGGACCGAGTACCTTGTTGGCAAAATCCAGAGCAAGTTCACATAAATAAATCTGACGAGGTTGATCTACAGCTCTATTACCTGATGTATTGGGGGCCATATCTGAAATTACAACGTCTACTGTGCGTCCGTTTAAAATATTTAACAATTTATCGAATACTTCTTGTTCACGGAAATCGCCCTGCAAGAAAGTCACATCAGGTAGCGCATCCATTTCTAAGATGTCTGATGCAATCACCAGACCTTTATCACCGACCAGTTTTCCGGCAATCTGGGACCAGCTTCCTGGGGCAGCACCCAAGTCCACTACCGTCATGCCGGGTTTGATAATGCCGTATTTTTCCTGAATTTCTAGCAACTTGTACGCAGCACGGGCACGATAACCTTCTTTTTGTGCTTTTTTCACATAAAAGTCATCAAGATGCTCTCTCATCCACGCACGACTACTTTTAGATAACTTTTGGTTGGTAATGCGTGTTGCCATAACTCTCTAAATAAAAAAAACTTCTAATGATTCATTGTACGGGAAAAACACATTTTTTGCAGTATACATGTGTATCTAAATCTGAGTATTCCGGTGTAATTTGCGATTATTTACAAGTGATTATTTCCTGAGAATTTACAGCGTTTATTTTTCGCTTTTGCTATACTAAGCCGTTTTAAAAATCAGGTTATCTCTCATGGCGTCTTTATCTATTCAGGAACGTAAGCGTTTACGTCAAATTGGACATGCATTAAACCCGGTTGTAATGCTTGGTGACAAAGGCTTAACTGAATCTGTAGTTGAAGAGCTAAATCGTGCCCTTAATGATCACGAACTCATTAAAGTAAAAGTGGTGGCTGAAGACCGTGAAGCACGTGCAGCACTCATTGCTGAACTTTCAGAAACTACAGGTGCTGAAGTGGTACAAACTATTGGTAAAATTGCGCTGCTTTACAAGAAAGCACCAAAGCAAAACCAGAAGTTATCCAATCTTGTCCGTTTTGCCCATCTTTCTAACTAAGTACAGGATTTATGGCCAGTTACGAACTCAGCGCATTTGATCGCCGTTTTCAGGCAATCTCATTGGTCGGTGCCATCGAACAGCAAAATCCATACAGCTTGAATGTCGGATTTTGGTTGCGCGATCCCAACCAGTACGTGCTGTGGCCAGAAATGGTTACTGCACATCCCCGTCGTAATTTTTTGTGGGAACAGACCTGCTTTGAAATCTTTATCGGGGTTCAGGGTGAAGATTATTATCGTGAAATCAATCTCTCTCCTTCTCAGGCTTGGCAAGCCTATCAGTTTGAGGAATATCGCTATCCGGAAGATATGCCGCCACCTGCTGCATACGATATCGAACTGAATCAGCTTAAACGTACCCATTATGGTCTGAATGTCAGTCTGGATCTGACCGAGTTTATGGTTGAGCATAAACTTAAATGGGCAGACCTGTTTATTGGTCTGACAGCAGTATTAAAAACCTCACAAGGTGATCAATACTTTGCGATGCAGCACAGCAGCCCAGAAGCAGACTTCCACAATAAACGGGATTGGCTGCATGTCTTTTAATGCAGATTAAAAGCATTTGCTGGATAACAAAGATATTAAAAAACGTGAGCATTAAAGTCTCACGTTTTTTTATGGGCTTTTCCGGCTCATCCGCTCAAAGTTCGCTGTTATAGCTTGAAGAAAATATTTTTCTGTATTTTCTCTACGTAGATTCAGGTCAATATTAAATTGAAATAATTAGCCTGCTCTCAACACTTAGGGCTGGCTACTTTAATAATAATTTAAACGATATTTAAGCTGATAGACTAAGAGTTCATTTTAATTGTTTTCGACATTTTAGTGATGTAAGCGGTAATTGTCCTGCACTGATTTTACCGCGGCATAAAAAATTACAGTTAACGTGAAGATGATCAGGATAATCGTTCCAAAAGTTAGTCCAAAGAATCCCAGACATAACATCATCACACCGAGATAAAGTGCACGCATCAACCAACTTTCCAGATTAAGCATCATAATCAGCGTCAGTAAACAAAGTACACCTACAAAATAATGCTGCTGCATCGTGACCCCCTTTCATTATTATTGTGAGTCCGTTTTGCCTCAAAAAGACAAAGGAGAACGTATCCAGTTCTCCTTTCATGCAATTTAAGTCAGCGTCTTCCCTTAACTCTTCAGCTCAGGGCTTTTTTCTGAACTTTCAGCTTTTACCATGGGTTTGACCTTTTTTAGAACTTCAATGGTACTATCTTTTGAGCGCTTGAATGTACCAGTCAGATGCTCTTTATGTTTGGTCGAGATCTGGCTGACATCTTCTTTCAGTTCCTTACCCATATTGGATAAGTCTTCAATGACTGCAGTAAATTCGGTTTTGATAAAGCTGGTTAATTCAGTCAGTTCTTTTTGCGAACCAAATAACTGCTCTTTCAAAGTATCGATCCGTTGCAACAGATCCTGTTTCAACTGACGTAACTGCTCCTGCACAGTATCACCCAGCTGTTTCGCTTCGACTTCAAGTTTCTCTTTGCTTTCTTCGATGGTTTCCACCACCTGTTCTTTGGCTTCAGCTGCTACTTTTTCAAGCTGTTCAGTCGTTTCTGAAACCACGGTATTGATCTTTTTCTTGGATTGGGAAGATTTCGCTGCTGTAGTCATGTGTCTTATTCCTATAGTTATATTACGACTCATCCATATTAGTAGTTTTGATAAAAATTAAGATTTGATTTGTTAGACAATTCTTAATTGCTTACATTTTTTTACGTTGTTCGTAAAACAGACTTTCAAGCAAAAAGCAAGCCATTTATCTCATACTTTTGCTGTAAAGCTATTGGACTTGGAGGGTGGTTCTGCGTATAATGCCGTGTTAAGTTCAAGCGAGCAGACATAGGAGGGTAGGTTTAAAAATTAACCTTCCTTTTTTTTCGTCTACTCGCTTTTTTACAGCCTAAATTTCAGGAGCTTTGGTTTGAGCACCCCAGCAATTTTAGCCCTTGCCGACGGAACTATCTTTAAAGGTACTTCAATTGGCGCATCGGGTTGTACGACTGGTGAAGTCGTTTTCAACACTGCCATGACTGGCTATCAAGAAATTTTGACTGATCCTAGTTATGCACAGCAGCTTGTAACGCTAACTTACCCACATATCGGTAACACAGGTTGCAACGAAGAAGACGCTGAATCAGGTCGTATTCATAAAGTATGGGCAAACGGTTTAATTATCCGTGACCTTCCTTTACTACATAGTAACTTCCGTGCGAATCAATCACTCGGTGATTATTTAAAACAGCACAATGTAGTTGCCATTGCTGACATCGACACGCGACGATTAACTCGAATTTTGCGTGATAAAGGTGCACAAAACGGTTGTATCCTTGCGGGTGAAAACATCACTGAAGAAGAAGCAGTCGAAAAAGCACGTGCATTCGGTGGTTTAAGTGGTTTAGACCTTGCGAAAGAATGCTGTGATCCGACCGGTTTCGAATGGACTGAAGGCTCATGGGCACTTGGCAAAGGCTTTACTCAACCTGAACTTAAATTCCATGTGGTTGCATACGACTACGGTGTCAAAACCAACATCTTGCGTATGCTCGCAGACCGCGGCTGTAAATTAACTGTGGTGCCTGCACAAACTCCTGCTGAAAAAGTACTTGCGTTAAATCCAGATGGCGTATTCCTGTCAAATGGTCCTGGCGATCCAGCTGCATGTGACTACGCAATTGAAGCTGTAAAAACAATTGTTGAAACAACTGAAATTCCAGTATTTGGTATCTGCTTAGGTCACCAGATTCTTGCTCTTGCATCGGGTGCTAAAACGGTAAAAATGCCGCACGGTCACCATGGCGCTAACCATCCTGTACAGAACATCGAAACTGGTACAGTGATGATTACTTCTCAAAACCACGGCTTCGCAGTGGATGAAAGCACCCTGCCTGCGGTATTGCGTGTGACTCATCGCTCACTGTTTGATGGTACAAACCAAGGTATCCATCGTACAGACAAACCTGCGTTCAGCTTCCAGGGTCACCCTGAAGCAAGCCCTGGTCCACATGACTGCGCACCATTGTTCGATCATTTCATCGAACTTATCGAAGCATCTAAGAAGTAATTAAGGAAGCATCATGGCTAAACGTACTGACATTAAAAGCATCTTGATCATTGGTGCTGGTCCGATCGTCATCGGTCAAGCATGTGAGTTTGACTACTCAGGTGCTCAAGCATGTAAAGCGCTTCGTGAAGAAGGCTACCGCGTTATTCTGGTGAACTCTAACCCAGCGACCATTATGACCGACCCTGCAATGGCAGATGCAACGTATATCGAACCGATTACCTGGCAGACTGTTGCAGCAATCATTGAAAAAGAACGTCCAGATGCTGTGCTTCCGACGATGGGTGGCCAGACTGCACTGAACTGTGCCCTTGCACTGGATGCCAACGGTATTCTTGAAAAATACAACGTTGAACTGATCGGCGCGACCAAAGAAGCTATCGAAAAAGCAGAAGACCGTAAACTGTTTGACGAAGCAATGCGTAAAATTGGTCTGGAATGTCCAAAAGCGGCTATTGCTGAATCAATGGAAGAAGCACTTGAGATTCAAGCGCGCTTCGGTTTCCCTGTGATTATCCGTCCATCATTTACGATGGGTGGTTCAGGCGGTGGTATTGCTTACAACCGTGAAGAATTCCTGGAAATCTGTGAACGCGGTTTCGACCTCTCTCCTACTCACCAATTATTGATCGATGAATCATTGATTGGCTGGAAAGAGTACGAGATGGAAGTTGTTCGTGACAAAAACGACAACTGTATCATTGTATGTGCGATCGAAAACTTTGACCCAATGGGCGTACACACCGGTGACTCGATCACTGTTGCGCCTGCACAAACACTGACTGATAAAGAATACCAGTTGATGCGTAATGCATCTTTAGCAGTTCTTCGTGAAATCGGTGTTGAAACGGGTGGTTCTAACGTTCAGTTCGGTATTAACCCGAAAGATGGTCGTATGGTAATCATCGAGATGAACCCACGTGTATCGCGTTCATCTGCACTGGCATCTAAAGCGACTGGTTTCCCGATTGCGAAAATCGCAGCGAAACTGGCTGTTGGTTATACCCTTGATGAGCTGAAAAACGACATCACTGGCGGTACAACTCCAGCATCGTTCGAACCAGCAATTGACTACGTTGTTACCAAGATTCCACGTTTCAACTTCGAAAAATTCCCGCAAGCTGATGCGACACTAACTACACAGATGAAATCTGTAGGTGAAGTGATGGCGATCGGCCGTAACTTCCAGGAGTCTGTGAACAAAGCACTTCGCGGTCTTGAAGTTGGCGCAACTGGTTTTGATGAAAAAATCGAAGTGGGTACTGAAGGTGCGCGCGAGAAGATTCTTCAAGAACTTAAAGTTCCAGGTCCAGAACGTATCTGGTATGTGGCTGATGCATTCCGTCACGGTTTCACGCTTGATGAAGTATTTGCGGCAACCAATATTGACCGCTGGTTCCTGATCCAGATCGAAGACATCGTTAAAACTGAAGAACAAATCAAATCTTTAGGTTTTGGTGATCTTAACGCTGACAATATCCGTTCATTTAAACGTAAAGGTTTATCTGACCACCGTATTGCCAACCTGATGGGTATTTCACAAAAACAATTCCGTAAGCACCGTTGGAATCTGGGCGTAACTCCAGTCTACAAACGTGTGGATACATGTGCAGCAGAGTTTGAATCTGATACAGCGTACATGTACTCAACTTACGATGAAGAGTGTGAATCTAATCCGTCTAACCGTGACAAGATCATGGTGATTGGTGGCGGTCCTAACCGTATTGGTCAAGGTATCGAATTCGATTACTGCTGTGTACATGCTGCCCTGGCAATGCGTGATGACGGTTATGAAACCATCATGGTGAACTGTAACCCTGAAACGGTTTCAACTGACTATGACACGTCTGATCGTCTGTACTTCGAACCGATTACACTTGAAGACGTTCTTGAAATCGTACGTACTGAAAAGCCGAAAGGTATTATCGTTCAGTACGGCGGTCAGACTCCACTGAAACTGGCTCGTGCTTTGGAAGAAGCTGGTGCGCCAATTATCGGTACATCTCCAGATGCGATTGACCGTGCAGAAGACCGTGAACGTTTCCAACAAATGATTCAACGTCTGCAACTTCGTCAACCTAATAACAGCATCGTAAAATCTGCTGAAGAAGGTATGGCAGAAGCAGCTAAAGTGGGTTATCCACTGGTTGTACGTCCTTCTTACGTCCTTGGTGGTCGTGCGATGGAAATCGTGTATAACGACGAAGAATTAAAACGCTACTTACGTGATGCTGTACAAGCATCGAATGAAGCGCCTGTTCTTCTGGATCACTTCCTTGATGATGCGATTGAAGTTGACGTGGACTGCGTATCTGACGGTAAAGACGTGGTGATCGGCGGTATTATGCAGCACATTGAACAAGCCGGTATTCACTCTGGTGACTCTGCATGTTCGATTCCTCCATATTCATTGTCTGAAGACGTGCAAAACGAAATGCGTCGTCAAACCATCGCTATGGCTAAAGAGCTTGGCGTTGTAGGCTTGATGAATGTTCAGTTTGCGGTGAAAGGCGATGACGTTTACATTTTGGAAGTGAACCCTCGTGCTTCTCGTACGGTTCCGTTCGTTTCTAAATGTATCGGTGAATCTTTAGCAAAAGTAGCTGCACGTTGTATGGCTGGCCAATCTCTTGAGTCTCAAGGCTTTACCAAAGAGATTATCCCTGCTCACTTCTCTGTGAAAGAAGCAGTATTCCCATTCAACAAATTCCCTGGTGTTGACCCGATCCTTGGCCCTGAAATGAAATCAACAGGCGAAGTAATGGGCGTTGGTAAAACATTTGGTGAAGCGTTCTACAAAGCTGTTCTAGGCTCTAACGATCGTTTACCAGGTCTGCCAACTGAAGGCGAAGTGAAACATGCATTCATCTCTGTACGTGATTCTGATAAACCACGTGCGGTAGGTATTGCGAAGCAGCTTGCTGACTTTGGCTTCAAGATTCTTGCGACTGGCGGCACATACGATGTAATTAAAGCTGCAGGTATTGAATGTGAACGTGTAAATAAAGTAACCGAAGGCCGTCCAAACATTGTAGACCGCTTGAAAAATGGTGAAATTCACCTCATTATCAATACCACTGAGGGTAAACAAGCTCAGCAGGATTCATTCTCGATCCGTCGCTCTGCGCTTCAAGGTAAGGTATACCATACCACTACCCTGAATGGTGCTGATGCTGTATGCCAAGCTTTAGCAATTAAATTGCCAATGGATGTATATCGTTTGCAAGATTTAACAGTAGGTTAATTCGTTACTGAGAAGTCCCGTCACCTTCTCGGTGGCGGGCTTTTTTTCATTTATAGACTTTCATTTTTATTACTGAGGGACAACTATGCAACGTTATCCTATGACTCCCGAAGGCAAACTTGCCTTAGAGAAAGAATTACACCAACTGAAAACTGTGGATCGTCCACGTATTACTGCAGCGATTGCAGAGGCACGTGAGCATGGGGATTTAAAAGAAAACGCGGAATATCATGCTGCGCGTGAGCAGCAAGGTTTCTGTGAAGGCCGTATTCAGGACATCGAAGGTAAACTGGGCGCTTGCCAGGTGATTGATGTTAAAGAACTGGAGCAAAACGGTCGTGTAGTTTTTGGTGTCACTGTGACTATTGAGAATCTAGACACTGAAGAACGCAAAACTTACAAAATCGTGGGTGATGATGAAGCAGACTTTAAGATCAACAAGATCTCTGTGAACTCTCCGATCGCGCGTGGCCTGCTGGGTAAAAACGAAGGCGACGATGTGAAAATCGTGACACCACAAGGTGAAGTCGAATACGAAATTGTAAGCGTTGAATATATCTAATTTTTAACTAGATATTTTAGGCTGTAAGACCCCTCAGATGAGGGGTTTTTTATTGAGCCTAGAAATTCCCATCGATTTTATTTTAAGAAGCCAGATGCCAAGGCTTCAAATGCCTGTAAAGCCTGAGGTAAGACCTGTGCAGGATCCTCACTAGAAGCGACCCATAGTGCTGCATTCATTGCTGCACCATTGAGCAAGACTGCCGCAGCAAGTGCATCAACTGGTTTTAATCTACCTTCAACCATTAACTGTTCTACGCATTCACGTGTCGACTGCAGGCATTTATTTTGACTTGGCCAATGTGCGGGGTCCCCTAATACTGCCGGACCATCACGTAGCACAATCCGTTGGAACTCAGCATTTAAAGCATGTTCGATATAGGTACGCCCTTCAAGCATCAATCCCTCCCATAGATCATCAGGCTGCTCCAGATGTTGCCCGGCATATTCAGCCATTTCTGAATCAATCTGATCGACCACGGCAGCAAATAAGCCCTTTTTATCACCAAAATGATGGTATAGCGCACCCCGGGTTAGCCCTGCTTCTGCCGTGAGCTTATCCATGGAAGTGTCCGCATAACCGTATTCAGCAAATGCACGACGTGCGACTTCTATGAGTTTTTTGCGGGTTTCCGCCATTTTTTGTTCACGTACAGACATATATTGTTTCCATCAGTATTGTGAAAATTTTAATTGACATACGCATCGTATGTCAATTATGTTTACATACGTTACGTATGTGAAAATTTAAACAGCTTTCTAAAATACGTATAAATTAAAATTGAGCGAGAATTATCATGACTAGAACTGCAATATTTCCCCAAAATCGCCATGCTTTGTATGAACAGCATGATTATTCTGCCGCAATCAAATCAGAAGATTTATTATTTGTTTCTGGTCAGGTTGGTAGCCGTGAAGATGGCAGTCCTGAACCTGACTTTGAGAAACAGGTAGAACGAGCTTTTGAAAACTTGGCTGCTACATTGGCAGCGGCTGGTTGTACTTTCGATGATATTGTCGACGTCACGACCTTTCACACCAATCCTGAACAGCAATTTGAAAGCATTATGAAAGTTAAAAACCAGATTTTTACGCAAAAGCCCTATCCGAACTGGACAGCTGTGGGCGTGACCTGGCTGGCAGGTTTTGACTTCGAAATCAAAGTCATTACGCGTATCCCTCAATCCGCTAAGACCATGTAAAACTTAACCCTGCAATCAGGTCTGTTATTGAATGGGATTGTTCTCCAGCTTGAAGATCAATTCGCTATAATGACGCATTAATTGTTATTGAATCCTAGTTATGGCTGAAAAGTTGATTAATTCCCCTGTGAACCATTGGTGTGAGTTCGAATTCCTCTCCAAAACGGTGAAGAATCCAAATATTCATATTAAGGGCAATTACAGTTATTACTCAGCCTATTGGGATCAAGGTTTTGAGCGTTGTGTGGTGCGTTATCTGCATGATAAGCCAGCTACACCAGAGAAGCCGATTGACCAGCTTTATATCGGGAATTTCGTCTGTTTTGGCGCAGAATGCGTAATTATGATGGGTGGTAACCAGTTACACCGAACAGACTGGATTTCTGCGTTTCCATTCGATACACGTAGTTTTGTGCCTGCAGGTGATACAGTCATTGGAGATGGCTGTTGGATTGGCTCACGTGCCATGATTATGCAAGGTGTAAAGCTCGGTGAAGGTGCTGTGGTGGCAACAGGTGCTGTCGTCACAAAAGACGTTCCACCTTATGCGATTGTAGGTGGCGTGCCTGCGAAAATTATTAAATATCGCTTCCCTGAAGAAGATATTAAGAAACTACTTTCTCTAAAGCTCTATGACTTAGATGAAAAGCAGTTTTTAAAAATGCGTGAGCAGTTGCAAACGGATGATGTTAGATCACTGCTACATGCCTTTACTGCGCTTGAATAAAAGGGATTAACGCCAAACTCCGCTGTTTATATTCGTCGATTTTATTATTCTTAAGCCAGTTTATATTCAAATAACTTAAACGCCATTCATAATAAGCCAATCCTACATCTCTATAGCTGATCTTAAGTACGGTCTCCTTCTGATCATCACAATAATTATTCTTTTTATCTTTCATATCTTTGTAGCAGGAAAGTCGATTCTGGTATTCGTAAAAAGGTAAATGCTCGAAGACCAGTTTTGTCTTTCCTTTTGGAAGTAATTGAATAAACTGTGCATTCTGTTCACCTGCATCATTTGAAACCCAGCCATGAATTAAGGCAATAGCATAACTATGCCGATAGAGTGGGTATAAGGCAGGATATATAAATTCTATACCACTCTTATCCTCTTCAAGCGCATAAACCTGTTGATACCTGGTTAGATCCCAATAATCAACGATTTGATACTTTCCAAGATGTTTTGAAAGCTGAATCATTTGTAAATTTTCATTAATTAAATAATATTTTTCAGCTTCAGCAATTTTAACTACCCAAAGTTTTGCACCACTCTCATCACAACTAAGTTTTATTTTCTGACAAATTGATCGTATTTCTGCTTTGGAAATACTTTTTTCTTTAAAAGGAAGTGACTTAATTGAATCTGCAGCAAAAACAGGTAAAGCAATAAAGAAAATCAGAGTTGATAGCATTAAATTTTTAATCATCATACATATTCTTGTTATTTGTTTTATTTTAACTATTGTAAGGCTTTTTAGATTTTTAACCAATGAAGCCACAAAACATTAGCTATAAAAAAAACCCACTCAATCGGAGTGGGTTTTTCAGAATATGGTGGCTATGACGAGACTTGAACTTGTGACCCCCGCATTATGAGTGCGGTGCTCTAACCAACTGAGCTACATAGCCTTAAACTGTGCGCGCATTATGGGTTTTTCTGTTTAGAACGTCAAGCCCATATTGTGCTGATTGATCAAAATTTGGTGAAGTGAGCCGATAAGCCGGGTTCTGTCGAGAACGATCATTCCTCTAGGCGTACAATCACTCATACGCTCAAGCGACCTACCCGGATCCAGCATGGGCCATGCCTAAAGGATCCCTATTTGGTCTTGCTTCCGGTGGGGTTTACCATGCCATGAACTGTTACCAGCCATGCGGTGCGCTCTTACCGCACCCTTTCACCCTTACCTCCGATTCCGATTGCTCAGAACCATAATGAAGGCGGTCTACTCTCTGCTGCACTTTCCGTCGGCTCACGCCGCCCAGGCGTTACCTGGCACCTTGCCCTATGAAGCCCGGACTTTCCTCCCCTGCTTCAATCACGGAGATCTCCACAGCAGCGATCGTCTGGCTCACTTCGAGCCGCATAGTACCAAATCTGGCGACTAATTGCTTGATGTTTTTTGAGCAGTCAGTTTTTCATACTTGGCCTGAAGCTCCTCACGGGTCTCGGCATGGTTCGGATCAAGCGGGATACAGTCCACAGGACAAAATAACTGGCACTGTGGTTTGTCGTGATGTCCGACGCATTCTGTACATAAGTCCGGGTTAATTTCATAGATGACGTCACCCATAAAAATTGCCTCATTCGGACAGACAGGTTCACAGACATCACAATTGATACATTCATCGGTGATATATAAAGACACTCTACCAACCTTGCTGAAGTTTACGCTCGAAGGCTTCAACCACGTTTGGCGGAACAAACTTGGTCACATCACCTCTTAAACGAGCAATTTCACGCACCAATGTGGATGAAATAAAAGAATATTGCTCTGAAGGGGTTAAAAATACCGCTTCAAAATGAGAATCCAGTTGACGGTTCATGTTGGCCAGCTGGAATTCATACTCAAAATCGGACACTGCACGTAAACCACGTAATACCGCTGTAGCATTCTGCTCGCGGAAGAAGTTCACCAGCAGGCCATCAAATCCTACAAATTCAACATTGTTCAAATGGCTTAATGACGTTTGGGCCAGTTCAACTCGTTCTTCCAGACTAAATACCGGGTTTTTGTGATGTCCGATTGCAATTGCAACTACAACTTCATCAAACATCTTTGCTGCGCGGGTCACCAAATCAATATGGCCATTGGTGATCGGATCAAAAGTTCCCGGATAAATTACACGAGTTTTAGTCATCCATTTGTACTCTGTTTATTGTGTAAGTTTCCATTTTAACAAAATCTTCATTTTTTAGTGAAGAAACTCCATCAATTTAAACACTTCAACTCAATAAAAGTTACGGTACAATAGCTACAACTTTGGAAGTGTCTGATTATGGCGAAAGCAACTGTAGTTAAAAAAAATAACGGCGGAACGATTGCTCTGAACAAACGTGCCCGTCACGATTATTTTATTGAAGAAAAATTTGAAGCTGGGCTTTCCTTGCAAGGCTGGGAAGTAAAATCCCTGCGTGCCGGTCGTATGAGTATTGTGGAGAGCTATATCACCTTTAAAAATGGTGAGGCGTTCCTGTTCGGCGCACAGATTCAGCCTTTACTGAGTGCATCTACCCATGTTGTCCCTGAAGCAACGCGTACCCGTAAACTGCTGCTGAAACGCCGTGAAATTGAAAAACTCATGGGCGCGATCAACCAGAAAGGTTATTCCTGTGTACCACTGGCCTGTTACTGGAAAGGCCCGCATGCCAAGCTGGAAATTGCGTTGGTAAAAGGTAAACAGTTACACGACAAACGTGCATCTGAAAAAGACCGTGACTGGCAACGTGATAAAGCGCGTATTTTCCATAAATAATGCCAGCAATAAAAAAACCTCCAATTGATGGAGGTTTTTTTTATGGATCGAATTAGGCTTTCAGATTCAGACGGGACAGTGTCAAGGCAATATATTCACCAAACCAGATCGCGGTTTGTAAATCCCCTTCCGGTGGTGTCACTTCAACAGGCGCATTATCAGATTGGGTCATGAGACCCAGAAAGCTCGACATCCGATTCAGATCGGTCACTGCACGTCCTGTCGGCATTAATGGTAAGCCACTCCACAACATGCCATGCTGCATGGCAAATAAGTTGATTTGCTGCAGGACCGCCAACTTGTCGCCACTGAGTCCACCACCATTGGTAAAGGCTGCAGCCAGTTTACCCTGCCAGCTACGTGCCAGCCAGCGCTTGGACGACTGCTCCATAAATAACTTCATGGCAGAAGTCAGACTACCCATATAGGTCGGACAGCCAAATACAATTGCATCGGCAGCGTCCAACACCTCCCAATCCACCTGTTCCACATTCATCATATGCACCTGGACACCAGTTTTTTGTGCGCCTTCGGCAATGAAGTTTGCCACTTTAGCCGTGTGTCCATAAGGACTGTGATAAACAATCGCAGCAGATTGGGAAGATAGGGACATAACAATCAAAAACCAAGAATTTCAATCAAGTTTAACATTTTCATGCCATAAACACGAATGTTGCCATGCGTCCGGTTTTGGCTTCACGGCGATAGGAAAAATATTCATCCGCCTGACGATATGAACACTGATCGCCACCTAGAACAGTCTCAACACCCTGCTGCTGTAAGATGTAACGCGCAATCGCATACAGATCCGCATAGTATTTTCCGGCCTGTTCCCCTGCCTGAAATGCACTGTCCAGTTCAGGATATTTGGAACAGAAAGCTTCTTTTACTTCTGAGCCAATTTCAAAACAAGGCTGGCTGATCGCTACACCGAGCCACGCCCAGGTAGGCTTGGATTGCATCGCGGCAATGGTATTTTCAACGATACCGCCTGCCAGCCCACGCCAACCCGCATGCAGATTGGCTACTTCAGTGCCTTCAGCATTACCCAGTACCACAGGTAAGCAGTCTGCCGTCATCATCATCAAGGCATGGGCCTTGCGCTGTGTGACCAGGCCATCGCCGACCAATGCCTCGAAAGGCATCTGCTCATTGATGGTATGACAAATGGTGCTATGCGTCTGTGTCATCCAGGTAATTTTGTCCACACCAAAAGGCTGGAAGTCTTTCAACAGCTGGATGCGATGCTTCTGTACACGTGCAGCATCATCATTGACATGCAAAGCCAGGTTAAAGCCGGCCAGTTCTGGCTGGGCTGAAGGCTGTACCTGTTCATGATGAACACGGGTCTGACCCACATAAACGCCTTGAGGCAAACCTTGTACAAATTGCATGTCGCTTCCCTTTTTTTAATGACTGCTAATAGAATGAAAAATTAATAGGCCTTGTTTTCGCTACGCAGCACTTCAACCAGATTGGCGAAGTCTTCTGGCCACGGCGCATTAAAGGTCATTTCTTCTTTGGTACGTGGATGTTTCAGGCCTAGAGTCGCTGCATGCAGTGCCTGACGTTTAAAACCACGCAAGGTGTCATCCAGCAATTGCGAAGCACCGGCTGGCATACGCACACGTGGCATATAGACCTGATCACCCACCAGACCATAGCCCAGGTAGCTAAAGTGCACACGAATCTGGTGCGTACGACCGGTTTCCAGACGTGCCTGAATACGGGTGAAATGCTGGAAGCGTTCTTTCACATTGTAGTGCGTCACCGCTTCCTTACCGCCTGGCAGGACTGCCATTTTCACACGATCCACTGGATGACGTTTAATCGGTTCATCAATGGTACCGCCGGCAATGATGTTGCCATATACGATCAGGTCATACACACGGTAGACGGTCTTTTTCTCAAGCTGCTTGCTAAGCGCAAACTGCGCTTCCAGATTTTTAGCGACAACCAATAGACCACTAGTATCTTTATCGATCCGGTGCACTAAACCTGCACGCGCCAGTTCAGAAGATTTCGGATAATGATGCAGCAAGGCATTGACCAGTGTACCAGTCATATTGCCTGCACCCGGATGTACCACCATGCCCACTGGTTTGTTAATGACAATGATGTCATCATCTTCATAGACGATATCCAGTGGAATATCTTCAGGCAAGCTACGGGTTTGTGCCTCCAGTTCAACGTTTAAAGTCAGGGTTTCAAAGCCGTCACTTTTAAATTTCGGCTTAACTGGTTGACCATTCACTAATAAATTGCCGTCTTTGATCCATTGCTTGAGCTTTTCTCGAGAAAAATCGCTCCAGACCATGGCCGCAATCTGGTCGATACGTTGCCCGATATAACTTTCATCCAATTGAAATTGCAACGATAAACGTGTTGCAGTTGCGTCTGAAGTATGGTTATCTGCATCCTCAGAATCTTCAAGTAAATTGAAATCAGTATCAGGGATATTAGAATTGGAAGATTGTGCTTGACTCATTTGCTCATTCAGACAAAAGTGGTTTAATAGTGCAATTGTAGCTCATTGCCCGTATTAACAGAGGAATTTTTATGTCGCTACCACATTATAAAATGACAATGCTTGCTATGACGTTAGGCATTGCATCGGCAATGGTAGGCTGTAGCAGTAATCCAAAAAAAGAAGTCGTGGACAAAGGTCCAGAATCTAGCGAACAGGTTTATATCCAGAAAGCACAGAACGCGCTAGATCGCAAACAATATACTGATGCAGCAAAACAGCTCGAAGCACTGGAAACCTATTACCCAACCAGCCAGTATGCACCGCAGGCGCAACTGGAACTGCTGTATGTCAAATTCCAGCAAAAAGATTATGAAGGTGCTGTTGCACTGGCAGAACGCTTTATCCGTCTGAATCCGCAACATCCAAATGTCGACTATGCTTACTATGTCCGTGGCGTAGCGAATATGGAGCAGAACTATAATGGCCTGCTACGTTATACCTCACTAAAACAGTCACACCGTGATGTGAGCTACCTGAAAGTAGCTTACCAGAATTTTGTCGATTTCATTCGCCGCTATCCATCAAGCACCTATGCAGTAGACGCTGCACAACGTATGAAGTTTATCGGTCAGGAACTGGCAGAAAGCGAAATGAATGCGGCCCGTTTCAATATCAAGCGTAAAGCATATCTGGCTGCTGTTGAACGTGGTTTATGGGTAATTGAACACTATCCACAAACGCCACAGATTCCAGAAGCGCTGGCAACCGTTGCTTACGGCTATGACAAACTAGGTGATAAAGCCACAGCACAGCAATATATCGAAGTACTGAAACTGAACTATCCAGGTCTGGTGAATGCTGATGGTACTGTGAACCTGCGTGCAGCACGTAGTGAAGGCAGTTTCTTCAACCGTGCGACTTTGGGTATTTTCGGTAAAGAAGCCAAAACCGTGACCGATACGTCTAGCCAATCATCTGAAGACCAGTCAGAAAAACGCAGTCTGACCAATCGCATGACTTTCGGTTTACTCGATCGTCCTAAAACTAATGAAACTGAGCTACCTGAACCGATTGCTGAATAAGCCGACTCTCGAAGGTGCAATTTCCTCAAGGGCAAGTTATCATACTTGCCCTTTTGCATTTTCTGAGCAATGCTTGAACAAATTGTGCAAACAGGTTATACCAATTAATTCATTTATAGCGTTGGATGAATCATCCTACTCTTAATTTTCAATGATTTAACACCTAAATAACGCAGCACGAGAAGCTTAGCAAACCATGGCCATTCCTCAGCATACGATTGATCAGATTCTCGATCGCACCGATATTGTCGATGTGATTGGTCAATACGTGAAACTAAAAAAAACTGGCCGTACTTATTCGGGCTGTTGCCCTTTCCATCAGGAAAAATCGCCTTCTTTCCACGTCTACCGTGACAAGCAGTATTTCCACTGCTTTGGCTGTCAGGCCAATGGTAATGCCATTCGCTTTTTAATGGATATTGGCAGCCGCAATTTCATTGAAGTGATGAAAGATCTGTCCAGCCAGACCGGAATTGAACTGCCTAAAGACAATAAAGATTCCAACCGCTTAAAATACAAACGCGAAGCTAAACCAAAACCGGTTGCAGCATCACCAGCAAAAACTGCGGATACATCTACAAATCCGACGCCTGAACAGTCTGCTTATTTTGATCCATTTGCTGAAATTCAGACACCTGAAGCTGAATTTTATACAGATGATCCTTTTGCTGCTTTTGAGCAAATGCCTACAGCAGAAGCACAAGCAGATGGCAACTTATATGACTTGCTGGAAAATATTGCGCAGTTTTATGAGCGTCAGCTACCCAACAGTCCAAGTGCCCAGCAATATTTTAAACAGCGTGGTCTGACCGCAGAAACGATTGCCTACTGGCGACTCGGTTATGCACCGGAAGACTGGCAGCATCTGGAAAAAGCCTTCCCGCAGGATATTGAAGGTCTCAAACTTTTAGGTCTGATTCGTACCAGCGACAGTGGCCGGGATTTTAACCTACTCCGTGACCGTGTCATTTTTCCGATTCGGGATAGTAAAGGCCGTGTGGTCGGTTTTGGTGGTCGTGCACTAAATGACGAAATTAAACCAAAATACATCAACTCACCCGATTCAGAAGTTTTCCATAAAAACCAGTTATTGTATGGGCTGTATGAAGGTCGCAAGCAGAAAGCTCAAGACTGGCTGATGGTGGAAGGCTATATGGATGTCATTGCCTTGCAGCAATATGGCATTCATGGTGCAGTGGCTACTTTGGGAACAGCAAGTAATACTGATCACCTAAATATTCTGTTCAAGCAGAATAACCGGATTACCATTGCTTTTGATGGTGATGCGGCTGGACAAAAAGCGGCACGCCGTACTCTGGAAATTGCTCTACCCTTACTGAACGATGGGCGTGAGCTAAAATTCTTTGTTCTGCCGAATGACCATGACCCCGACTCCCTGATTCGTCGTGAAGGTATTGAAAATTTCCGCCGTCTGCTGGATCAGGCACCGTTGCTCTCTGACTTTGTCTTTGCCCATCTCACCCAGAACCACAACATTGCAACGCCTGAAGGTAAAAGTCAGGTGATGGGAGAGCTACGTCAGCTAACCGAATTATTGCCAAAAGCTGGCTCATTCCGTTATCTACTACAGCAGTTCTTTCGGGAAAAACTCGGTTTTAGCCGCAAATGGCAACCCAAAGTCAATAATGACGCCTCTCTAAGCTTTAGCACCAAAATTGATGCCGAAGAGTATGTCATTGCGATTCTGTTGAATCATCCATATCTGTATATTCATTTTGAACCATTACGCGCACTGGTCAGTGAAGATCAGCTGTTGTTCAAGATTCTGAATATATTGAATGTGATTTTTGATGAATTGCCGGATGATCCGGAATTGTCGACCTATTATGTACTCGGTGCCTGTGCTGCACATCATCATGAGTTACAGCATATCCTGCAACATGCCAATGTCAGTGATTACACCTCTTCTCCTGAGCAGGCAGACAAACTGGCGGCAGACTTCTCGATCAAGCTGCAATATCAGTGTCTACAACACAAATTAAAATCGAAAAAGTTTAGTAGCATCGCGGAGATGAAAAATCTCAAGATGCGGATTTATGAAATTGATAAAAAACGTTCCATGACCTTACTCGAAGATTAAAAATCATGAAAATAAAAAAGGCGTTTATTTTAAACGCCTTTTAAATATCGGAAAGTTATCCCGACATCATCTTAATGTTTAACCTTACGGCGATGCTGAACCACGTCCTGCAAACTGTTCTGTAGCATTTCAAAATAGCTTGGATCTTCAGCTTTGGCAGCTTCACGCAGCATGATTGAGGTCGGATGCAGAAGTTTTTGGGTCAAACGATGCGAAAATTCGGCCAATACTGTTTCAGCACTTTCACCTTTAGCGATGCGTTGCATAGCGGTTGCCAGTTCTTCCTGACGTAAGCTTTCCCCATAATCCCGGTAAGCATGAATCGTACTACCCGCCTCACTCACCTTCTGCTGGGTGATCAACTCAGTCGCCAGTTGATTGACCATCACTTCCGCTTCGACCGCTGCCTGACGACGCTGCGCCAGGTTTTCATCAATCACGCTTTGCAGATCGTCCACGCCATAGAGATAAACTCCATCCAGCTTTTCAACTTTTGGATCAATATCACGCGGTACAGCCAGATCGACCAACAGCATCTGCTGGTAACGGCGCTTCTTTAAGGCAGCTTTGACATCCGGATAGTGAATGACTTGATGCAAACTACCGGTACAACTAGAAATCACATCTGCACGATGCAGGTTTGCTGCCAGTTGATCAAAGTCAATAATTTCTACATCTGCACGGTGGGCAATTTCCTGCGCCAGATTCTCTGCACGAGCACGAGTCCGGTTACAGATAATGATTTTTCCGACGCCCATTTCTGCCAGATGTTTGGCCACCAGACTGTTCATTTCCCCGGCGGCTACCACCATCACAGTCAACTGCTCAGGTCGGCTAAACACTTGCAATGCTAATTGCGCGACTGCATAACCCATTGAGACTGCATGACTGCCGACTGCTGTTTCCGAGCGCACACGCTTAGCTGCATAAAAGGCATATTCAAAGATACGATTCAGGTTTTGCGAAACGGTTTTAGATTCTTTGGCAAGAGAGAGTGCGGTTTTGACCTGTCCCAGAATCTGCGGTTCACCAAGCATCAGGGAGTCGAGACCACTGGCGACACGCATCAGATGAGTGACGGCTTGCGCATTCTGATAGCAATAAACATGATTCTGTAATTGCTTGGGATCAATACCATTGGTCTGGGCGAGCCAGTTTAGCACCATGTCGACATTGTCCGACATCGCGTAAACTTCGGTCCGGTTACATGTAGACACCACCACCATATCATTCAGTACAGGGTGCTGGCTTTGCTCGGCAAGTAAAATGCTTAACTTTTCAGGGTTAAAAGCAATCTTTTCGCGCAGCTCTACAGAGGCAGTTTGATGGTTGACACCCAATGCAAAGAAAGACATATCAGGTCATCATTTCACTAAATTTATGCTATTGTGCAACATCGGTGTCATAAAAAGCATTACTTGGATAAAGAAAAATTGCGTCTAACAACTAGCCGTATAAACGGCCCTACCATTAAGCAATATTCTACCACATTCTTGCTGGTGGTTAGCATGGCTTCAACTGCTCATCTTTATGCAGCAGAAGCAGTTTACCATGCAAATCAAAATTATGATGCGATAAAACAAAGTATGATAGCCGAGTTCGCACTCGCCTATCGCGATATTCCAAACGCTTTACACAACTATACTGTGCTGGCCATTAAAAGCAATTCCACCGCGGTTAAACAGCGCGCACTCAATATCGCCCTCGAACATGAAGACCTGAATGCAGCGCTGGATATTTCTACCCACTGGGTCGTTCAAGAACCACAGGATGTGCCGGCATTATTCTATCTGGCGCATATTGCCTTAAAAGCGCATGAGTACGAACTGGCGGCAGAAACGCTGGAAAAGATCCTGAAAATTGATGATAACGCCGATCTGGAAGAAATTCTGGCCGGGATTGCCCCGGATGAGCCGGATGACCGTGAATATTTAATTCAGGCTCTAAGTACTAGCAAAGCCAAAGACAATCCTTCGATTCTGGTGCTGGTCGCCGGTCTGGAAGCACAAAAAGGTCAGCTAGAACAGGCTCTCAATACCATCAACCGCGCCTTAAAAAAACGTCCAAAGTCGACTGGTTATATCCTGATGAAAGCCAATCTGTTGGCGGCATTGGGTGATGATGCGGAAACGCTGAAATGGTACGAGAAAGCCAGTCGTAAACATCGCAACAACATGGATATACGTCTGGCTGAGGTCAAATACCTGATCAAGCTAAATGAAGCTGAAAAGGCCTTACAGAAACTAGAAACGATCCTGAAAAAATCACCACAACACGAAGAAGCACTGTTTATTGCCGGTCTGACCAGTATTGACCTGCAGCAATATGAACGAGCTGAAAAATACCTGGTTGAGCTCCGTTATTCGGCTCAGTACCAGAATGAAGCCTATTACTATCTGGCGGTCAATGCAGAACGCAAACAGCATTATGAAACCGCCAAGGCGTATTACCGCCTGGTGGATGGCAGCCTGTATACGGTCTCACGACGCAATATCATTGCGATCTTTGCCGAGCAGGATAAACTGCATGATGCACTGCGCTTTCTGACTCAGGAACGGGTCAATTATCCGCAACATGCCAGTTTCCTGTATCTGGCTCAAGCGGATATTCTGAAACGCATGAATAATAAGAACGCAGCGATCCGAATTCTGGAAGAAGCCAGCAAAAACCTGCCGGATGATCCGGAACTGGTCTATGCTCAAGTCTTGTTGTTAGATCCGCATGAAGATCGTGATCAACTGGATCAGTTGTTAAAAACCCTGCTTAAAATCGAACCGAATAGTCCAACCTATCTGAATGCTTATGCCTATACGCTGGCCCGTCAAAATCGCCATCTGGATGAAGCACGGCGCTATGCTGAACAGGCACTGGAATACGCACCAGAACAGGCTTCTATTCTGGATACCTATGGCTATATCTGTTATTTGCAGAATGACTTTGCTACGGCTGCCCAAGTGCTGCTTAAAGCCTATGAACTGAATCCAAGTGCGAAAATTGGCGTCCGTTATGCACGTTCGCTTTATATGAAAGGTGATCTACAACAATTCCATCAAGTGTTACAACAATTACAACAAAACCATCCAAATGACCCAGAATTAAACCAACTTAATTCGCTATTGTTAGCACCACAATCCTGAACGAGTCCATTCTTTTATGCGCAACATAAGTACTTTAGGCTGCTGTTTCCTTGCTTCTACTGCCCTATTCATGAGTGGTTGTCAGCAGATGGTGCAGCAAAAAGCGCCTGTCACGCCATCGGTACAGGCTGAAAACCAGTTCCAGCTGCAAGGTAAAATCGGGGTACGTACACCTCAGCAAAGCGGTAGCGCCTTTTTTACCTGGGTTCAGCAGCAAGAAGAATTTGATATTGAACTAACTGGTATCTTAGGTGCCGGAAAAACCCAGATTTCAGGTACTCCTGGCCAAGTGACTTTGAATAGTGCCAAAACCGGCCTGATCAAGGCAGCAACGGCAGAAGAACTATTGCAACGTGCAACCGGCTGGCAAGCCCCGATTAGTCATTTAGTTGATTGGGTACAGGCACGTCCCGCGACTCAATCTGCCCAGATCCAGAAAGACAGCTCACAGCGTATCAGCCAGATTATTGAACAAGGCTGGACGGTAGATCTGAGTTATAACCAGCAGGCAACTGTTCCAAACCGCTTGATTTTAAAGCAGTCACTTGAGAATGGGGGTGAAAACCGTATTACAATGGTGATTCAAAACCGTTAACTGGTCTGACGCAAGCTTATGATGATTCGTGTTCCCGCACCTGCAAAACTGAATTTGTTTCTCCATATCACCGGTCGCCGTCCGGATGGTTATCACGAGCTGCAAAGTATCTTTCAGTTGATAGATTTGTGTGACTGGCTAGAGTTTGAGCAAACAGATGATCAGCAGATTCAGATTGAAGGTTTGTCCTCAGTCGATCTGGAACAGAATCTCATCTATCGTGCAGCGCAGATTTTGCAGCCTTATACCAAAACGCCTTCTGGTCTGATCATTCGACTAGAGAAGAATATTCCCATGGGTGCAGGTCTTGGTGGTGGCTCATCCAATGCAGCAACGACCCTGATTGTGCTGAACCAGTTATGGCATTGTGGCTTAAATTCTGAGCAACTGGCAGAGCTCGGCGTCAAGCTGGGCGCGGATGTGCCTATTTTTGTTCATGGTCGCAATGCCTGGGCTGAAGGTATTGGTGAACACTTAACATTCATAGACTTAGATCAAAAACAGTTCATTGTGTTAAAACCTGACTGTTTTATCAGCACTCAACAGCTTTTTTCACAAAAAACGTTGACAAGAGACACGAAGCCCTCTAAATTTTGCGCCTATCAGATAAAGCCATCTGATTTCGGAAATAACTTTGAGCCAGTGGCAAGAAGCCTATATCCAGAAGTCGATGAGGCAATGCAATATCTCGATCAATTCGGTGTTGCAAAGCTTACAGGTACAGGTGCTTGTGTTTTTATCGAAGTAACTGATGATATGAATGTGACCGACATTCTTGAGAATGCACCATGTAAATCTTACTTGGTGAACAGTCTACAAGAATCGCCATTACATCATTTCAAGGTTCAATAGGGGTATCGCCAAGTGGTAAGGCACCGGGTTTTGATCCCGGCATCCGTTGGTTCGAATCCAGCTACCCCTGCCATTATTCACCTGTAGATGTACTGTATTAGGGGTATCGCCAAGTGGTAAGGCACCGGGTTTTGATCCCGGCATCCGTTGGTTCGAATCCAGCTACCCCTGCCATCTTACAGTTCATCAAATCTAGGGGCGTCGCCAAGTGGTAAGGCACCGGGTTTTGATCTCGGCATCCGTTGGTTCGAATCCAGCCGCCCCTGCCATTTTCTCGAAAAAAGACAGAACATCATTTGCTGTAAGACTGTTAATTTACCTTGACACAATACCGCAAAAATATTAAAGTTCTGCCGCATTAGGGGTATCGCCAAGTGGTAAGGCACCGGGTTTTGATCCCGGCATTCGTTGGTTCGAATCCAGCTACCCCTGCCATCTACTTCCATACATACCAACCGCCAAGGGTGCTTCATGCCCAATCTTGTCGTTTTTAGTGGAACCGCGCATCCACAATTCGCTCAAAAAGTCGTAAGTCACTTACATATTCCTCTAGGCGCTGCCTCTGTAGGCCAGTTCTCTGATGGCGAAATCGCTGTTGAGATCACTGAAAATGTTCGTGGTAAAGACGTATTCATCGTACAACCTACTTGTGCACCGACCAACGATAACCTGATGGAAATCCTGGTTATGGCTGACGCGTTACGCCGTGCAAGTGCTGGTCGTATTACTGCCGTGATTCCTTACTTCGGTTATGCCCGTCAAGACCGTCGTCCCCGTTCAAGCCGTGTGCCGATTACTGCAAAAGTTGTTGCAGATATGCTGACCACTGTAGGTATTGACCGTGTGGTGATGATTGACCTTCACGCTGACCAGATCCAAGGTTTCTTCGATATTCCTGTAGACAACATCTACGGTACGCCAGCCCTGCTTGCTGATTTACGCCAACAACAGCATCATAACCTGATGGTTGTTTCTCCTGACGTAGGTGGTGTAGTTCGTGCTCGTGCTGTTGCGAAACAGATGGGTGATATCGACCTGGCGATCATCGATAAACGTCGTCAAAAAGCGAATGAATCACAAGTGATGCATTTGATTGGTGATGTGAAAGATCGTGACTGTGTGATCGTTGATGACATGGTGGATACTGCTGGTACGCTTTGTAAAGCTGCTGATGCGTTGAAAACTTTCGGTGCCCGCAAAGTAGTTGCTTACGCGACTCACCCAGTATTATCTGGTAAAGCACTTGAAAATCTGAAAAATTCTGTGATCGATGAGTTGGTAGTTACTGACACCATCCCTCTTTCAGAAGAAGCTTTAGCTCTTGGCAAGATTCGCCAGGTTTCAGTTGCAAGCATGGTTGCTGAAACAATTCGTCGTATCAACAACGAAGAATCTATTAGCGCAATGTTCGATTCTTATCTATAATAGTGCGCTGAATTTCCAAAGCCCTGCCATTTGGCGGGGCTTTCTATCACCGGATCGGTCGCAGGTCCGGTTCATTTAAAACTTAAATAGGATGTCTATCATGGCAAACTTCGTATTAAACGCAGAAGCACGTGAAGTAGCACAACAAGGGAAAGGTTCGAGCCGCCGCCTTCGTCATGCTGCTAAAGTTCCAGCGATCATCTATGGTGGCGAAGCTGCTCCTGTAGCTGTTTCTCTTGAACTTCGTCAGCTTGTTAAATTCTTAGAAAGCAACTCATTCTTCGAAGAAGTAATCGAAATTGATGTAAACGGTAAAGTTGAAAGCGTTAAAATCCAAGCGTTACAACGTCACCCAGCTAAAAACACTCCAATGCACGCTGACTTCAAACGCGCATAAGTGTTAATGGTGTAGATTAGTGTCAAATATTTCACTGATTGTAGGTTTGGGCAACCCAGGTTCTGAGTATGCTCAAACCCGCCATAATGCAGGCTTCTGGTTTGTAGAACGCCTTGCAGATCAATATGGCATTAACCTTAAAAAAGACCCTAAATTCAATGGATTCAGCGGTCGTGGCAATATCGAAGGTCAAGACGTCCGTCTCCTTCTACCTACAACATTCATGAACCTTTCCGGTAAAAGTGTTGTTCCTTTCGCCAAATTCTACAATATCGCACCCGAATCAATCCTGATTGCCCATGATGAACTGGATATGAATCCAGGCATTATTCGCCTGAAAACTGGCGGTGGTCATGGTGGACATAACGGTTTACGCGATATCGTGCCGCATATCGGTCCGAACTTTCATCGTCTACGCATTGGTATTGGTCACCCAGGTTCTAAACACCGTGTTTCTGGTCATGTCCTGAGTAAAGCACCAAGCAGTGAACAAGAGTTAATGGACGATGCAATTGCCCATGCACTTGCTCGCGCCAAAATGCTGGTGAACGGTGAAGTACAACAGGCAATGAATCAAATCAATGCTTATAAACCGAACTAAACATTCATAAATTGCTGGACAATTCCGCTTGCCTTGCTGGCCATTTAGGCGCAAAATGCGCAAGCCTACCCACTTATCCAGTGTCGTAGAAATTGATTCAACCATAAGATCAAAGTCTTAGGTCAACTAAGGGGACGCTAGCCATGCTATCTCGTTTATTAAAATGCAAAATTCATCGCGCTTTTGTTACACATGCAGAATTACACTATGAAGGTTCATGTGCAATTGATGGCGTTTTGATGGATCTAGCTGGCATTCGTGAATACGAAGAAATTCATGTCTGGAACGTGACCAATGGTAAGCGTTTTACTACTTATGCCATTCGTGGTGAAGATAATTCAGGGATTATTTCTGTGAATGGTGGTGCTGCGCACCAGGCTGATGTTGGTGATATCGTGATTATCGCAACATTTGGTGATTTCACTGAAGCCGAAGCCAATGCTCATAAACCACGTCTGGTTTATGCCAACCCGGATAACACTGTGAATCACACTGCAAATTGCATTCCGGTACAGGTTGCCTAAGCTGGTTCAACAAGATTCTCAAAAGCTCGCTTCTCGCGGGCTTTTTTATGGGCTGATTAAAATAAAACTAACGCCCCTGCCACCAGCTTTTTCGGTTCTCACAGTTTAAGGACTTAAGATTTTGATCTACCAGGTCAGCCAACAAAGTTTCTCCATTTTCTTTTAGCTTTAATTCGGCGAATTTAGCATTACGATAACAAGGCTCAAGTCCCTCAGCGAACATAAAACTGTTGGCAGCCGGATATAAGCCTTCAAAGGTATTCCGTGGATTTTTCAGGATTAGTCGCGCTGAGCGTGGCTGATCCAGCGCACTTCGATTAAAACTGGTTTTGACAACTCTTCTTTGCTCATCAAGCTGTACATAGCTTAGTACACGGGACTGGTTTTCAAAATCTTGAATACTGATTTTAGGTTCTGATTGTTCTGATCTATTCTCCGCTGCTAGTGCACTAAAATGCAGATCATAATTCAGCGCCATATAATCGCCTTGCAGAATTGATCGCGGATCTACTGGTGCCAGCTCCACATAAATACTTTGGCTATCTCGAAGATGCCATTCATGTTGCGCAATCAATCCACAAAATAAGGCAATACTGAAAATAGCCAGATGCAAAGGAAGAAACTTTTTCATCTTGCCTCTCCTTGCTCATGTTGTAGTTTTGACCCCTTTAAAATATAGGCCAGCAACAAGACCAGTATCCCTGAAGCAAAGATACTGATGCTTTTTAATAGGAAGCTTAAGCCCAGATTGTAATACAGCATCCATAGCCAGAAGATCAGCAATAAAATGGTAAGTGCCTGTATAAGTCGTTGCTGATAGACCACTGCCCACGCCATAAGCAGCATAATAATAAAAATCTCAAAATAGCCCAACAGAATGAGTAAGATGCCAAATATAGGAATCAGCCAGAGCCATTTTTCATAAAATTGCTGCCAGTTTTGCCAGATAAAACCAAGCAACAATAAGCTCGGAAGAACATAAAACAGCAGAACGTGGTCAAGGCTGATCTGCCCGATGCCCTGCCAGTGCTCTAATCCAGTCACAGATTGAACCACGGCTGAACCTGTCAGCATAGCAATGATCCAGAGCAGAATACTTTTCTGATAAATTGAGGACTGCCAATATCTAGCGGTTAGAATTAGCCCGATAAAAATGACATAGTTCAAGCTTAGGGCAAGCGTGATTACAATATCATCATGCTTAAAGGAATTCTCTAATGCCAAAACCACAATTGCTAAAGCATGAGCTATCAAGAGCTGTAAGGTTAGAATGAACCAGTGCATCCGTTTGATCACAGTCAGAGCCAGCATCATTAATTGCAACAGCCACACTATAAACAGACTATCGGTGAGCAGTTCCGTATGAATTAATACCGCAGCTTGCCCGCAAACCCAAAGACAATAGGCAAACTGACGTAGAAATATGGAATTCTTTTGACTTAATAATTTCCAAGCGATGCCAATAAAAATGAGACCTAAAACAATTGAAACTGCTTTCCAATAGGTCAGTAATAAGACTGCCAGAATAATTCCAGCTATCCATGCACCAAGTGCCAAAGGAATGACGGAGAATTTGGTTTGTGGAAAAATTTTCTTTAGGGCAAAACTGATCAGCGCAAACCAGCCAAAGATCAGCATTGCCAAGATAAATAAGCCCGCTGCTGAATTGGTAAGCTGATCGTCCACCAGTTCAAACAGCCATAGGCTCAAACTGGCAGCCAAGCCTGCAATCAGTAAAATGGTTTCTAGTGCCTGATGCTTACGATAAAAATAAAATGCAGCCCCTGCTGGTAGAACAACTGAAGAAGCCAGATAGATCAGCTGAAAATGATGGGTAAACTGCATCATACTGCTGATCGAAATCATGATAATGAATGCAATAAACAGATATCGCAGTAACGAATAATAACGTATGGCAAAGGCAAAGCTGATGGCCGTCAGTAGATTCAAAGTCAGTAGATATAATCCTTCTGCCCGTATCATCCAGAAACTTTGCTTAAAGTAAAAATACAATGCCAGCTGACTGACCACACAAAGCATGGCAAAAACCCCGATATTTGGTCGATATAGCCACGGCAACAGCAATACGGCCCAGAGCAGAAATAACTGATAACTATCCGCACCAGTCTGATAGATCTGCCCAATCACCACCAGACTTAAGCCCAGCATCAGGCCAGATACAGTATCCAGACTCTGTCTGATCCATTCCCGCTGATTAAAGTAAATGCTGGCTATTGCACTACAGAGTAAAACCAGCATTGGAATTGCTAACTGTACCTGATTCGGTAGCATCCACCAGTTCGCAGCCATTAAATACAGCAAACTGACTGCAATCAGCGCAACGCCCAAAATATTGAGATAACGCAAAACCTTTGCATCACAAAACAGCAAGGGAGAAAATGGATTATTATGGATCAGCTCGGTTTTCTTCATTGTCAGAATGATTGATCAATTTCTATTGTTAATAGCAACATAACATGTTTCCAGTTTTTTGCTAAAGGACTGTAGTAATTCAGATAATCTGTTTTGCTTATCTGAAATTCTGCAAATTCGTGACTGGCCAAACTATCCCATCTTTTAAAAATCAGGACTATAATGGCCCTACATCGCTTCAGGGCGGGGTGAGATTCCCCACCGGTGGTAATTTCAGGGTAGTAAATCTCTATTCCTAAATCAGCCCACGAGCGGTCAATTTCGATTGATCTGCAGATCTGGTGCAAATCCAGAGCCGACGGTATAGTCCGGATGAAAGAAGACGAAAGCAGTACACCCTGTTTTATGCCTGGCATGAAACTGTTTTGCTATAAGCCTATTTTCACTATGTCCTGAAATGTTCAATCGTACTTTTACTTTACGTGAGCGTTTCAATGTCAAGTTTGATTCAACCCGAAATTTTCTTTTCCGCTTTAGCTCCCGCTGAACAGCGCATCCAACAAGCACTCGAGGACATCCGCCAAGGCAGACCTGTTCTGGTGATGGATGACTTTGACCGCGAGAATGAAGCCGACCTCATCATTGCAGCAGAGACTTTGACTGTAGAAACCATGGCTCGTATGATTCGTGATGGTTCCGGTATTGTGTGCCTATGTCTGACTGATGAACTGGCCAATCATTTAGAACTGCCACCTATGGTGCAGGATAACTCTAGCCAGTTTAAAACTGCATTTACTGTCACCATTGAAGCTGCGGAAGGTGTGACGACTGGTGTATCTGCCAAAGACCGTACCACCACGATTAAAGCAGCCATTAAAGACGGTGCTGTCGCCAGTGACCTGAACCGTCCAGGGCATGTCTTCCCTTTACGTGCACGTGAAGGTGGTGTGTTGACCCGTCGCGGCCATACCGAAGGTACGATTGATCTTGCGCGTTTAGCTGGCTTGAAACCTGCCGGTGTTCTGTGTGAACTGACTAACCCCGATGGCACCATGGCTTCTGGCATTCAGGTATTGTCTTATGCACAGACGCATCAGCTGACCGTGATTACCATTGATGAACTGGTGCGTTACCGCCAGCAGCACAATGTATAAGTATAAGATTTAAAGATAAAAAATCCCGGCTTAAGACCGGGATTTTTTATCTTATATAAATATTTTTAGATGAGTACAGATAATATTCCATAGACTGCGACTACCAATAAAATCAAACCGCACAAACCAAGCAAATACGGATACAACCTGGATTTAGCAAAGCCTTGAAAGCCTAAATAAACTAATGACAGGGTCAAAAAATCCAGGACAATCCAGCTGATCGTCAGAATAACCAAACTTAAATCCAGATTTGGCGTGATGCCAATAAACTGCGGGAAAAACGCAGCAAAGAAAATAATATCTTTGGGGTTGGAGATCCCCACCAGAAAACCGGTTCGGAAGCCACCCTGTACTGGCTGCAAGCCTTGTGAACTGGTTGAACCCTGCCCTTGCCAGACTTCCCGGAAAATCTGGATTCCCAGCCAGGCAATATATAAACAGCCAAGCAGCTTGATGCCATTCAGCCAGTTTTCATTAATGACCAATAAGCCTTTTAAGCTAAAAATAGATAAGGTGATCAATACCAGAGAAGCAAAATTCGTCCCGAAAATGGTCTGCAAAGCATGCTTATAGCCACCTTTCAGTCCAGCACTAGCGACCAGCAACATCACAGGCCCAGGTGTGGCAATCATGATAACGACGGCCAGACAATAGAGAATATATTCACTGATATTCATGCCATTTCCTCAGCTATCATGATTTTACTAAATAAAAAAGAGGACTTAGTCCTCTTCCTGCATATGAATCAAATGCTGACTGATCCCATCCGCCCGTAAAAAAGCCAGGTCATAACTGGCTTTGGCGAGTGCCAGTACCCGACGTTCGAATTCATCCCAAAGCGGGCGCACCTGTTTGTAATGAATGCCTAAACCGCTTTCATCAGTAAAATGACGATTCTTTTCACAGAGTTTTAAGGCATGGTAAAGCTTACGACCTTTAGTCGCATCTTCACGTAGACGCACCCGTTTAGACAGGACAAATGTTTCCACTTTGGCCAGATTCGCCATCGGCAGCATCGGGACCAAAATCTGATCTAGCTGTGCATCCAGCCGCTGCCAGACCGCAGTATGTTGATCTGCGTTATAACTATTCCAGTGAATCACTTCATGATTAAAACGGCGGCAACCACGACAGACCGCATCACCAAATACGGTTGAGCAACGCCCTGCGCAAGGGGTCAAAGATGCAATACGACGATCCGAACTCAAAACTTACTCCAACTGTGCTGCAACTTCCAGCATCTGCATCATTGCATCAAAATCCTGGGTCGGCATGACTATACACGCTCTCCCTATCGATTTGAAGTCCGTTAAAACCCGGCCTTTTACTCGCTTATTCATTCAAATCACGTTAAAATATGCGCCTTTCAAATTATCATGCTACGTTGGAGTATTCCATGAACGCTACTGTAGAACAGCTTGCACCTGTAGAACAGCAAGCGACGACTGGTTGGGTTGTTGCCGCACTTTATCAATTCAAAGAAGTTCAAGATCCTGCGGGTCTGCAACAACGTCTTTTAGAGTTGGTAAAAACCATCAACCTTTGCGGTACTCTAATTGTGGCAGGTGAAGGCATTAACGGGACTGTTGCGGGTAACCGTGAAGCCATCGACAAAGTACATCAGTTTCTGCTTGATGAAGGCTTCAACGAAATGGAATACAAAGAGTCGCATAGCTCTGACAAACCATTCCGTAAAATGAAGATCAAGCTGAAAAAAGAGATTGTGACTTTAGGTGTACCGGTTAAGCCACGTGATCTGGTTGGCCATTATCTTGATCCTAAAGAATGGAACGAGCTGATTGCACGTGATGATGTGATTCTGGTTGATACCCGTAATGATTACGAGTACAAAGCTGGTACCTTCAAAGGCGCAATCGATCCAAAAACTGAAACTTTCCGTGAATTCCCTGAATATGTGAAAAAGAACCTGGAACAGCACAAGGATAAGAAAATTGCCATGTTCTGTACCGGTGGTATTCGTTGTGAAAAATCAACTTCTTTATTGCTTCAGGAAGGCTTTAAAGAGGTGTATCACCTGAAAGGCGGTATTCTGAAATACCTAGAAGAAACTCCAGCTGAAGAAAGTCTTTGGGAAGGTGAATGTTTCGTATTTGATGGCCGTACTGCAGTTACACATGGTGTGGAAGAAGGTCAAAATACCAAATGTCATGCGTGTGGCTGGCCATTAACGCCTGAAGAGGCAGCGCTGCCAAGTTATGAACACGGCGTATCTTGTGTGTACTGCATCGATAAAACTACCGAGAAACAAAAAGAAGGTTTCCGTATGCGTCAATCGCAAATTCTGGCTGCAAAACGTAAACGTCTCTAATTCCAGTTTTGTAACTAAAAATATCTAAGCCCTCTTCGGAGGGCTTTTTGTTTACATAAGCATTACATCTGCAATAAAAAACTTACCAATCCCTTACCAAGAACAGCATATTTTTACAGCTAAGCTTGATAGTCTTTATATCACATTACTTTGTTACCATAAGTCTTTCATTATTAATTAATTTTTTAAATGAAAAGGAAAACAAAATGGCCAATTCACTTGCTCGGGATCCAGATAATATTGTTAGATTCCAACCTAAAGAAAATACAAAACTGGAACGTATTACCCAACTGACAGATGAGCTAGAAGCAGAATCACATCTGTTTATTGTGATCTTGGGAACTATCATTGGTGCCATTCTTGCCCTGTTTATTGGCTACCATATTGAGGCTACAGCAGCACACTATTTACTGCTCAGTGCTCTGCCAGTTTGCCTGGCTTACAGCTTACGTAAAGTTTACATTTATACCTTAACCCATAGTTAATCCACACTTGGCCATTTATATAACTTAACTTTACCCTCTTAAAAATACTGCTTAGGATACAAGCAGTATTTTTTATTTTGCCAATTTTATGAATCTGACTGAATGGATTATTTCTGTCATGGAACAGCTGGGCTACTGGGGCATTGCCTTGCTCATGTTTCTTGACAATGTCTTTCCCCCGATCCCCTCTGAAATTATTATGCCTTCTGCCGGCTATTCCGCATCTCAAGGAGAATTACTGCTGGTTGGAGTCATTATTGCAGGCAGTATCGGTTCGTTATTGGCAGCGGCATTGCTCTATTGGATTGGCTATAAATTTAACCACGACAGTATTTTCAGATTCATAGACCGATATGGAAAATTCTTGTTTATCAAATCTGAAGACGTGAAAAAATCTCTGGAATGGTTCGAGCAGTATGGACACCGGATTGTATTCTTTGGCCGGATGGTTCCGGCAGTACGTTCCCTCATCAGTATCCCGGCTGGCATGAGCCATATGCCTTTCTGGAAATTCATGTTCTATAGTGGACTAGGTACTGTTATCTGGACCACGTTCCTGGCCTGTGTCGGTTTTTATTTTGGTGAAAATCAGGAATTGATGCACAAAATCTTCAGTCAGGTCAGTTATGTGATTATTGCGATTGTCGTGATCATCATGGGCTGGGTTTTATACCGTAGACATCAACGTAAAAATCGTCCATCCTGAAGAGACCTCAGCATAAGGAGGCTAAAACGATGTCGCACTATCTTAAATATTTTGCCACCGTTTATCTGACTCTGGTCTTAATAGTCGGCATACTCATCTACGTGTTCAATCTGGGCGCCATTCTGCTGATTCCTGCCCTGATTGCCTCCGCCTTTCTCAGCGCCCGATACTTTGTGAAAAAAGAACTCCGACTACCCACCCAGGAAGAGAAAAGCAGACTGGTCTGGGGTTCCACGATTATTGCCATGACCTTTGGATTTATCTTTTTGTTTATAGTGATCTGGCTGCATCCACAGACGGAGGAAATCTATAGAAGGATGCCTTATACAGGACGCGGGCCAAATTCGTTTCTGGTAGCTGCAAGTATTGCCTTACATGCCTTGCTGTTGCATATCGCCTACAATGGCTATGCGCGTTATAGCTTGAGCAAGCGTACGGGTGCCGATCATAAACCTTAGACTAGGTAATTAACTAGTCCAAACGTTGTACAAAACACCTGAGCTAAAAAAAGCACCTGACGGTGCTTTTTCATGGCGGGGCATGACTTATTCTGGTGTGTGGTACATCAGATATAATTCATTCAAGTTTTCTGGAATCTCTTCTGCAAGCTCATCCATTAACTGACCATTGCGACGGAAAGATTCCATTTGCGGATCTTCTTCATCGATGCCACTGAATACCATAATTGGCAGCGTTAAATCGACCAACTGTTCTTCAAATTCTTCTGTAAACCAGGCTTCTTCGTTCAGGAACATGGCATCTACAAAGCCCACACTCCAGTCACCTAGACTTGATTCGGTATCTGCTTCTTCAATTTCAAATGGGAAAGTGATCCCTTCTTCATTGGCCAAGCTTTGACGGATTGACTCTAACCATGCTTTAACCTGATTGATGATTTCTGCAGGCACTTTTTTCTGGTTGCCTTCAAAAAGTTCATCCATCCATTTGTCAAATTGCGGGCCTACTGCGATAGCACATAAGAAACCATGAGTTGCCGCAAAATCCAGACCATACTCATTTTGGTCGCCGTCCAGATATTCACTCAACAGGTCTAAATCTAAAGCACTCATTTAACATCCAAACTTAGAAAACCGAAAGGATTAGCATAGCATTTATTCAGGCTATGCTAAATCTGAATTCGTTAATCTTCGTCGTCAAAGTCGTCATCATCGTCGAAGTCATAATCAAAATCTTTGAGTTCGCGTTCCAGACGGCGTTGCGAGAGCAGATCATCAATTAAACGACGTTTTTCCAACGACTCTTTCGCACTTAGCTTACTCGATGCCTCATCGAAATTAACATCATCATCACCGTAGCTATCATCTAGTTCAAAATCTGTCGAAGACACTAAAACTACCTCGTAGTGAAAAATGTAAATGGGTCTAGGCGCTATTTATCTTGCCTTTAAAAACTTGTCAAGTTTTATTTATATATTTTGTATGTTTATACTAGTTAGCTCTTGTTTTTCTACAGCATAATTGTGTATTTATTAGCTGGTTAGATAGTGAACGCTTTTTATCCCATGGATGAGGGACGTTTCTAAAATTAGATTGGGAAATACACTTGAAAAGATAAACTTAGACCCAATATCGATATTCAATTGTTATTCAAACATATTTATAAAATCATGCTTGACTGATCAATTCCAAAACTATTTCAGGTGAATTGTGCTATCATGCACGGTTTTTCACTGCCACAGATTCAACGAAGAGTAAGCAAAGATGAGCGATATGACTTCCCCTACTTCTCAAGTAGCGGCTCTGATTAGCCGAGGCAAAGAACAAGGTTACTTAACCTTCGCTGAGGTTAACGATCATCTCCCGGACTCCATCACAGAAAGCGAACAGATTGAAGATATCATTCAAATGCTGAATGATGTGGGTATTCCTGTCCATGATCGTGCGCCTGAATCTGATGATGCAATGTTCGAGGATACTGCAGAAGCTGCTGATGAAGTTGCAGAAGAAGAAGCTGCGGCTGTACTTGCATCTGTAGAAAACGAACCAGGTCGTACGACTGACCCTGTACGTATGTACATGCGTGAAATGGGTACCGTTGAACTTTTAACGCGTGAAGGCGAAATTAGCATTGCAAAACGCATTGAAGAAGGTATCCGAGACGTTCTTCACTCTATTGCTTACTGGCCGAATGCTGTAGAAGTTGTACTACAAGAATACAAAGATTATGAAGCTGGCGAACGCCGCCTTGCTGACATTCTGTCAGGTTATTTAGACCCTGAATCAGATGAAGAAATTCCAGAAGTGCTGGAAGAAGTCGCTGAAATCGAAGAAGATGAAGAAGCAACGACCAAGTCAACCAAAGATGTAAAACTGGATGATGACGAGGAAGATGAAGAGTCTGATAGCGATGACGATTCTGAAGGTGACTCAGGCCCAGATCCAGAAATTGCCAAAGTTCGTTTTGCCGAACTTTCAGATGCCTGGAAAAATACCAAAGCGGTACTGGAAAAACACGGCCGTAACAGCAAAGAAGCAGAAGAAGCACTTCAAGCGCTTGCAACTGTGTTCATGATGTTCAAGTTCACGCCGCGTTTGTTCGATATCATTTCTGAAATGATTCGTGGTACACATGACCAGATCCGTGGTGCAGAACGTGAAGTGATGCGTTATGCCGTCCGTCGTGGCCGTATGGACCGTACCCAGTTCCGTACTACTTTCCCGGGTCAGGAATCGAATCCAGCCTGGTTAGATGAGCAAATTGCGAAAGCGACTGCTGATCAGAAAGCTTATCTGGAAAAAGTACGTCCTGACGTATTGGCCTTCCAGCAAAAAATTGCAGATATCGAAAAAGATCTTGATCTTAAAGTTCGTGACATCAAAGACATTGCCAAACGTATGGCAGTCGGTGAAGCGAAAGCGCGTCGTGCCAAGAAAGAGATGGTTGAAGCAAACTTACGTCTGGTGATTTCGATCGCGAAGAAATATACCAACCGTGGTCTGCAGTTCCTAGATCTGATTCAGGAAGGTAACATCGGTCTGATGAAAGCGGTAGACAAGTTTGAATACCGTCGTGGTTACAAGTTCTCGACTTATGCCACCTGGTGGATTCGTCAGGCGATCACCCGTTCAATCGCGGATCAGGCACGTACCATTCGTATTCCAGTGCATATGATTGAAACGATTAACAAGATCAATCGTGTATCTCGTCAATTGCTTCAGGAAATGGGCCGTGAACCGACACCGGAAGAACTGGGCGAACGTCTGGAAATGGACGAAGTGAAGGTTCGTAAAGTACTGAAAATCGCTAAAGAACCGATTTCGATGGAAACACCGATCGGTGATGATGAAGATTCGCATTTGGGTGACTTCATTGAAGACAGCAACATCACTTCACCAGTGGATGCTGCTACTTCAGAAGGCCTGAAAGAAGCGACTCGCGAAGTACTGGAAAACCTGACTGAACGTGAAGCGAAAGTCCTGAAAATGCGTTTCGGTATCGACATGCCAACGGATCATACTTTAGAAGAAGTCGGCAAACAGTTCGACGTAACCCGTGAACGTATCCGTCAGATTGAAGCGAAAGCACTGCGTAAGTTACGTCACCCTTCCCGTTCTGAACACCTGCGTTCATTCCTGGAAAATGATTAAGATTTAATACAATTTTGGAGACTTGAAATTTCATCTCTCGTCTCCATTTTGTATTGCAATACACCCAAACGCCTGCGCTATGCAGGCGTTTCGAATAGGGGGACTACATGTTAGACCGCACACCATCTCGTGAACTCCGCGAAGATCTTTGGGTTTTTCCAATGGATTACCCAATCAAACTCATTGGCCTTGCAGGTGAAGAACTGCTGAATGCGGTCGTTGAGATTTTCACCAAACATTTTCCTGACTTTGATGGCGATAGCGTAAGCATCACTCCATCCCGTACTGGTAAATATCATTCGATCACTGCTCAGCTACGCTTCCTTGAACTGGAACAGGTGCATGCCGTATATGCTGATCTTGCAGCTTGCCCACTAATCAAGACTGCACTTTAAGATTATTCTGCTCCAACCTTGGCAAATTAAAAAACACGCTTTCGGGCGTGTTTTTTATGTGTGTGACTAGCTCACCAACAATTACTACGAATCTCTCCCCTATCTATTGCTGAAATCATTATAATTATTTGCAGTATGATCTAATTTTCTAAGGACGCACACTGTGACAGCTGCGGTTCAAAAACCCTCCCTGATTATCCGTCAATATAATAACCTGACTCCCTACGAAGACCGTTTTCTGGAAATGAAAAGCTTCACGGAAAACCGTGATGAAAATACGCCTGATGAGTTATGGATTTTGCAGCACCATGATGTACTGACCCAAGGTCAGACCGGTAAACCGGAACATATCCTGATTCCAACTGATATTCCTGTCATTCAAACCGACCGTGGTGGTCAAGTCACCTGGCATGGTCCTGGTCAGCTCGTCGCATACTTTATGTTTGACCTGAACCGTCTGGGCTGGAATGTCCGTACATTGGTGTCTTATGCCGAAAACCTGATGATTGAACTACTTAAAAAGCATGAGATTGAAGCCTATGCCAAACCCGATGCTCCGGGCGTCTATGTGAATGAACGTAAAATTGGTTCTCTCGGCTTTAAAATCCGTAAAGGCCGTAGCTATCATGGCTTATCTTTAAATATTGATTGCGACCTGACTGGTTTCCATACCATCAACCCGTGCGGCTATGCAGGCCTGGAAATGGTGCGAATTAATGACCTCGTCAGCAACCCGCCAAAGTTTAATGACTTGTGTGTTGAAATTATTGAAACTTTAAGCAGCAGCGGTTACTTTAAGCAGGTGAACGTCGAGCAAAGATAAAGCCTTTGCATTTTAACAATAAATAAATTAGAGTAATTACTCTAAACCAATAATATCAAGATAGGGATCATCACGTGATTGCGACAAAATCCGTAAAACCCGCTTTGCAGCTTGCCTATGTCAAACTGATGATGGATATCATTGGCCGTGGCCTGGTCATGGCAAGTCAGGTAGACCCAGAAATCAAACAGGAAGTTGCCCAGTTTCCCGCCAATTTTAGGCTTTCAATGAATGTTTTTCCACATGGCCCGGCCTTCGTTGCCCGGGTCACGGAACAACATCAGCTGGAACTGGTCAAAGAAAGCAATATCAAGCCAGACCTGACCATTACCTTTAAGCATCTGCATCATGCCTTTCTGGTGTTTTCCTTTCAGGAAAGCACGTCTCAGGCCTTTGCCAATGACCGCATGATTGCCGATGGTGATATTTCCTATGCGATCCGTCTGGTACGTTGCCTGAACAAAATGGAAGCGCTGATCTTGCCGAAAATGGTGGCGCAACTGGCAGTAAAAGAATACCCGAATAATCTGGGACTCAAAGATAAAATCATGGAAGCGAGCAGCATCTACTTAAAAGTCGCTCAATCTTATTTGAAACGGAGTGTATAACATGGCAAAACCTTATTATGAATTTTTCTGCCCAGTCAAAGTAATTGCTGGTCATGCCGCGTTAGAACACATTCCTTTTGAATTGGCCACTTTAGGTGCCAAACGTCCACTGATCATTACCGATAAAGGTGTACGTGCCAATAACCTGCTGGCGCCGATTGAAGCTGCTTTTGAATCGACCGATGCCAAAATTGCAGCGATTTTCGATGATGTACCGCCAGATTCCAGTTTAGGTACAGTGCGCAGCGCAGCACAGCTTTATCGTGATCATGATTGCGATGCCATTATTGCTGTTGGCGGCGGTTCAGTGATTGATACCTCAAAAGCGACCAATATTTTGGTCTCTGAAGGTGGTGACGACTTACTCAAATATTCTGGTGCGCATAACCTGCCTAAACCGCTGAAGCCATTTTTCGTAATTCCTACGACTTCTGGTACCGGTTCTGAAGTGACCATGGTTGCTGTGGTATCGGATACCGAAAAGAATGTGAAAATGCCATTCGCATCTTATTATCTGATGCCGCATGCAGCGATTCTGGATCCACGTATGACTCAGACCCTGCCACCGCATCTGACTGCCATGACAGCCATGGATGCGATGACACATGCTGTAGAAGCCTACACCTGTATGGCAGCCAATCCAATTTCAGATGCTTATGCCACAGCTGCCGTGAAAAAGGTCAGTGCCAACCTGTTTAACGTACTCGACAACCCAACTGATGCCCAAGGTCGTCTGGAGCTGGCTCAGGCCTCTACCATGGCCGGAATTGCCTTCTCCAATTCAATGGTGGGTCTGGTGCACTCCCTTGGACATGCTCTAGGTGCAGTCGCGCATTTGCCGCATGGCCTATGTATGAATCTGTTCCTGCCTTATGTACTGGAATACAACAAGGAAGTGAATGGCGACAAGATTGCCGAGCTGCTGCTGCCATTGGCGGGTGCAGACATCTATGCACAAACACCAGCACACTTACGTGCAGACAAGACCATTGCTACAATTTTAACCATGCGTGATCGAATCTATAGCTTGACCAAATTACCGCGCACATTAAGTGAAACAGGTAAGATTTCTGAAGCACAGCTGGATGAAGTTGCTGAAAAAGCATTAAATGATGGTTCCATCATTTACAACCCAAAAGAAGCCAGTTTGGAAGATTTGAAATCTATCTTAAAAAAGGCTTGGTAATTACTGAAAAATAAGCCAATATAGCGAAAAATTTAAGCCTGATGTTTTTTTAGACATCGGGCTTTTATCTTGCAGGAAATCGCCGTTTTTTGCTTCGAATGGCACATTTCGTGCAGGCCTAAATTCAAAAAATAGCTAGTAAAAGCCGTAATTTTAAAGTAGATTGGCGCGCTTTTATAGAAAATTGTAGGGGGGATCGTTCGTCTCAAACGATCCTTATTAAATATGACTGATCCTTGATCAACGATTAAGAGGATAACGCCGTTGACAAATTTCTCTGGGACTCAATCGGCAGCTAAACTGCAAAAAACGCTAGGGCTCTGGCACATCATTATTATTGGTTTAGCTTACATTCAACCAATGACCTTATTTGATACTTTTGGTTTGGTATCTGAAGAAAGTCATTTGCATGTTCCTACTTCTTACATCATTGCCCTAATTGCAATTTTGTTTACATCGATCAGCTATGGTCACATGATTCGCCGCTACCCTTCTTCGGGTTCGGCCTATACCTATGCCCAAAAATCGATTCACCCGAATATTGGCTTCATGGTGGGCTGGTCTTCCTGGCTGGATTATCTGTTATCACCAATGGTGAACATCATCCTGGCAGTGATCTATCTTGAAGCACTGTTTCCTGATGTGAACCACTGGGTCTGGGTAATCGTGCTGACTGCCTTCATGACCGGGGTAAACCTGCGCGGTGCACGCTTCGTGGCAAACTTTAACAGTTTGATCGTACTGGTACAGTTACTGGTGATCGGTATCTTTACCTGGATGGTCTTTACCAAACTGCAGGCCGGTTTCAATGCTGATGGTCCGATTACAGCTGAACAGCGTTACCAGCTTTGGAGTCTTGAACCGTTCTGGAATGAACTGACTTCGGTAGGCGCCCTGATTACTGGTGCGACCTTACTGTGCTTCTCATTCACCGGTTTTGACTCTTTAAGCTCTCTGGCAGAAGAAACCAAAGATACTGAAAACACCTTGCCTAAAGCGATTTTCTTGACTGCTTTAATCGCTGGTGTGATTTTCATTATCAGCACTTATTTCATGCAGCTGTACTTCCCTTCTACACCGGGTTCTTACTTCAAGAATATTGCTGAAACTCAGCCAGAAATTCTGCTTCTTGTAGGCGGCTCACTGTTCCAGTCTTATGTTCTGACTTTTGCGATCATTACCGTAATGGCGTCTGGTATCTCTGCTCATGCAGGTGTATCTCGTCTGATGTATGTCATGGGTCGTGATGGCGTGATCAACAAGAAAATCTTTGGTCATATCAGTCCGAAAAGCTATACGCCAAACTACAACATTCTGATTGTAGGTGCAGTGGCCTTAACTGCTGGCTTCATGGATCTGGATATCGTGATTTCGATGATCAGCTTCGGTGCCTTGACTGCGTTTACATTCGTGAACCTTTCAGTAATTTCACGTTATGCACTGCGTGATGGCCGTACTAAAACTGCGAAAGATATTTTCAGCTTTGTGGTCATCCCGATGCTTGGTTTTATCAGTATCTTTGCGATGTGGTTGGAAATTGAAGAAACTGCACTGAAATACGGTTTATGGTGGGCGATGTTCGGTATTTTGTACCTCGGTTATAAAACCAAGGGCTTTAAGCACCCTGCTCCACAACATAACGAGTTTGAATAATCGATATTGTTCATACCTAAAAAGGCGCTTTATGCGCCTTTTTTTATTTTCTTGGATAATAGACTGAGCTTATTGTAGGCGACAATCAAAACCCATCTGGGTATTTACCCGGTTATTCTGAAAGCCCAGTTTTTCAATAAACAGATCACGATTGGATAATAGTTTCTGATCTTCCGGACTGAGTCGAGCCTTGTTTTTCACTGCCATTTGATACATTTCATTCACCACGCCCTGAAAAATATCGCAAACTTCCTGACGTTTGGCAGGTTTCATCTGACGTCCACGCCAAGTCCACTCGAAATCATCACGGCTAAGGGTTTTACCCCACTGCTCAATGCGGCTATTCAAGCGCTGTTGCATCGCTGCCAGCCCTTGGCGGATTTCTTCCTGAGTAATGGGCTGAACTGTATCTTGTAATGATACTAATTGCTGTGGCGCTTCTTGAGCCTGTGTCATCATGCTGGCCAGCAACAACGTACTACAGCCTGCTAGAATCCATCCTATTTTCACATCTTGTTCCTTTTTTCTACATTCTCAAGAGCTTATCTGCTAGATTACCTGAAAGAACAAATATGTACCTGCATCTGTTACATAAAATAAAAAAGCTGCCCTTAGGCAGCTTTTTAAATCGGTACGATGAACTTAAAGCGGTTTAAAATCCTGCTGACGCCATGCTTCATAGACAATCACAGCAGTCGCATTAGACAAGTTTAAGCTGCGTGAATTCTCTGCCATTGGCAGACGAATCCAATGCTCTTTCGGGAACATCATACGGACATTTTCTGGCAAGCCACGAGTTTCTGGTCCCATCAACAAGGCTACAGAACGATTTAGATCTGAGGTATGCGGGGTTTCAAAACCTTTGGTGGTCAGCGGATAAACTGCATCTACACCTACGCCCTTAGTAGCCAGATCGGCCAGACAGTCATCAATATTTTCCCAAATCTGCATATTGGCATATTCATGATAATCGAGACCGGCACGTCTTAGTTTTTTATCATCCAGTTCAAAGCCAAGTGGCTTGACCAAATGTAACTGTGCTCCCGTATTTGCGCATAGGCGAATAATATTACCTGTATTGGCAGGAATTTCAGGTTCATATAAAACAACATGGATCACAGCTTTTCTCTACTTTTGGGAGTCCAATGGCCGTTTAGGACCACTTCAATTTTTCACGTAAACGCACCACTTCACCAATAATGGTCAAGGTTGGTGCCTGAATATGGTGCTCATTCACTTTCGATGCAATATCTTGGAGCGTTCCCACCACGACTTTTTGCTCTGGTGTGGTGCCTTTTGAGACTAGGGCTACTGGCATATCTGGACGCTGACCATGCTCAATCAATTGTGCACAGATTTTTTCCAGTCCAACCAGTCCCATATACAGTACTAAGGTCTGGTTTTCATAGACCAGTTCATTCCAAGGCAGCTCTGGTGAACCTTCTTTTAAATGACCTGTCAGGAAGCGCACGCTTTGCGCATAATCACGATGAGTGAGCGGAATACCAGCATAAGCTGAACAGCCTGAAGCTGCAGTAATGCCAGGCACGACCTGAAAGGCCACGCCAGCAGCAAACAGCTCTTCAATCTCTTCACCGCCACGGCCAAAGATAAACGGATCACCGCCTTTTAGACGACAAACGCGCTTGCCTTCGCTGGCATATTTCACCAGTAAGGCATTAATTCCTTCTTGTGGCACTGCATGATTAGACCGCGCCTTACCGACATAGATCTTCTCTGCATCACGGCGACAGAGATCCATGATTGGTGCAGAGACCAAACGGTCATAGATCACCACATCGGCTTGTTGCATCAAACGTAAGGCTTTTAGCGTCAATAACTCTGGATCACCCGGTCCAGCACCGACCAGATAAACCTCACCTTTTGGCTTTTGCCATTCATTTAAAGCTTGTTCAATCAGACGGTCAGCTTCAGCCAGATTGTCATTAAATACCTGTTCTTTCAAAGGACTGGCATATAAATCTTCCCAGAAGATACGGCGTTCATCGGGATTAGTGATCTTGGCTTTAACTGCACTACGCCACTTACCAGAGAACTCAGCCAGTTTACCCATACCATGCGGAATGGTAGCTTCAAGCTGAGTACGGATCTGACGGGACAATACCGGTGAAGTACCGTTACTCGCGACTGAAATAATCAGTGGTGAGCGGTCGATAATCGCTGGTACCATGAAACGGCAATGTGGTGGATCATCAACACTGTTGACCAGCACATTTTCAGCTTCACAGTCTTCAAACACCTGACGGTTGACTCGAGCATCATTGGTCGCTGCAATCACCAGACGGTAGGAACGTAGAGGAATTTCAGAATTGAAAGGTGCCTGAACATATTGACCGGCGGTCGCTTGAACAATCTCAAGCAGACTCGCTTCGATCTCAGGGGCAACCACCGAAATGACTGCCCCTGCTTTCTGTAGCAATACCGCTTTACGGTATGCAATATGTCCACCACCGACAATCAGACAAGGTTGCTGTTGCAACTTTAACGAGATTGGAAAGATATCCACAAAATGCCTCAAAAAGTTTTAAATCTGACTGTCTAAGCAATTTTCATGCACATTTTGGTGCATACACCGACATTTAGTCGATATAAGTTGCACCACCCATATACGGACGCAGTACTTCAGGGATCTCAATTGAACCATCAGCACGTTGATAGTTTTCCATGACCGCCAGTAAAGTACGACCTACAGCCAGGCCTGAACCATTCAACGTATGCACGAATTCAGTTTTTTTCTGGTCAGCACGGTAACGCGCTTTCATACGGCGTGCCTGAAAGTCCCACATATTTGAGCAAGATGAAATTTCACGATACGTATTTTGACTTGGCACCCAGACTTCAAGGTCATAGGTTTTGCATGCACCAAAGCCCATATCACCACCACACAGAATGATTTTACGGTATGGCAGACCTAATGCCTGCAAAATACCTTCTGCATGACCAGTCAACTCTTCCAGTGCCTGCATAGAGTCTTCAGGTTTTACAATCTGCACCATCTCAACTTTGTCAAACTGGTGCTGACGGATCAAACCACGGGTATCACGGCCATAAGAGCCAGCTTCACTACGGAAACATGGGGTATGTGCTGCATATTTTAGTGGCAGACGGTCAGCATCAATGATTTCATCACGCACGAAGTTGGTTACAGGCACTTCAGCCGTAGGGATCAGGTAGAATTCTTTCTCACCTTGCAGCTTGAACAGGTCTTCTTCAAATTTTGGTAATTGACCAGTACCACGTAGAGAATCTGCATTCACCAAATAAGGAACATAGGCTTCGGTATAGCCATTTTTAGTGGTATGCGTATCCAGCATAAACTGGGTAATCGCACGTTGCAGACGCGCTAAAGGACCTTTCAGAACGCTGAAACGTGAACCGGTCAGTTTGGTCGCAGTTTCAAATTCCAGACCGCCCATCATTTCGCCCAAGTCAGTATGGTCTTTGATTTCAAAATCAAATTCGCGTGGTGTACCCCATTTCAGGACTTCCACATTGTCATTTTCATCTTTACCTTCAGGTACAGATTCATCTGGAAGGTTTGGAATAGACAGTGATTTTTCTTCCAGTTCAGCTTGCAGTTCAGCCAGAGCAGCTTCAGCAGCCTTAATTTCATCACCAATCGCAGACATGCGTGCCATAATTTCAGAGGCATCGCCACCTGCTTTTTTGATCTGACCCACTTGCTTGGCACCGGCATTACGCTCAGCTTGCAAGGATTCAGTTTTGGATTGAATCTCTTTACGTCGAGCTTCTAATGATGCCCACTCCTCAACATTCAGTTGAACACCACGTTTTGCCAAGGCTAAATTTACAGCCTCAATATTATTTCTAAGTAATTTCGGGTCGATCATAGCCAATCTTTGGATAAGAAAAAAACTGGCTATAGTGTAAGCTCTTAACGTCAAAAAATACAGTGACTGACCTACCGGCTGGAGTTTATTAGCGCAATATTTAAAGGCTTGTTTGAGGCAGAAGCGATAAATATTCAGGCCGGATGATCTCGCTTAATGCTGTATAAGGTACTTTTAATTCTGCCATGTCACTGATTGGCTTACTCAACTCACCTGCCGGATAAACCAGTACCAAGCCCTGACCGTCAAAATAATAATTGTCGCTCAATGCTAATTTCTGCTGGGTGATTTGATAGCGATCTAGCCAGTCTTTATTTGCTTGATATAGAGCCTGTTTCAGTTTTTCATCTGTATTACCGCGCACAACCTGATGAAGAGCTAGACGTTTCTTCTGTTTTATATCTAGATTGACATATTCACTATGAGATTGTGACTGGGCACGTTCAGGCTGATGAGTAGTTTTGAAGATAAAAGTAGCTAGATGAGCATGCTGATTCAGGTAACTCACCTGAATGGAACGCTGATCAATAAATTTCGGCTCATCCTTTGCTTTAATTTTATTACTGGTCACTTTGCTAAAAGCGACCGGCTCAGTACGCTGGATCCGCTCCATAAAATACTGATCAATCCAGCTGATATTGGTATCTACAGTCTGCAAATCAAAACGCACACAACCTTCGATTTCACACACGACCTGATTAGCATCTTTAACCGGAATTGTTTTGGACTGAATTTGCCCCGTGTCTTCTGATTGCGCGGATGTAGTGACTGAAGAGGTTTGAGGCTGACAGGCAAATAGCCCAAGATTCAGACATAAGATACAATCGATCCAGCCTATTTTACATGAAGTCATTTTCATCCTGAGCTCCTAAAATTTTGCAATTTCATTGACTCAACTTTTGTTTATTCTAAAACGCCCGAACTTCCAGATATACGCTAACCTTGTAATGACTCCAAATCCATCCCGATCAGGAACAAAAAAAAGCAACCCGAAGGTTGCTTTTTTATTTAGGGTGTATTGATGCTTACTGATCAATAATGTCTGTGCCCTTTGGCGGAGTAAAGTTAAACGTAGATGCCGGAATCGTGGTATTCAGTTTTACATTACTAAATTTAATATTCGTAGTCTGGCCTAAGGAATCTTGCAAAATCATCAAGCTAGGCGCTTTGTTCGCACCAAAACTAATAGTCAGGCTTTCAAACACCCCATCGGTATTTTTCGGATAAAGCGTGTAATAGGTTTTAGCTTTATTCGGCTGAGTTACGCGATAAGATTGCATAATCTGGCTGGTATTGCCGGACAATAATAATGCCGGTGTATTTGCCACTTGATCGTCTAGACTCTGACGCACTGCTTGCTGCAAGTCTGGATCATAGATCCATACGGTTTTACCTGTAGTGGCAATGGTCTGTTTAGATGGACTAGAAGTTTCCCAGTAGAATTTACCTGGACGCGCCACCTTCATCACACCTTTAAAGGTCTGGTTCATGTGCTGGGCGGTTAAGCCTTTTTTCTGGGTCGCTTTCGGATTCGTGACTTTAGTGGTTTGTTCAAAATTTGCAGTTAAGCTACGGATATTGCTGAGCTGTTTCACCAGATTCGCAGTAGCTTGCTGCTCCGTCGCTGCAGTTGCGGCAAATACAGTCGTGCTCATGACAGGTGCCAGTGTCGCCGTACCGATTGTTATGGCACATACAGTTTTACGAAGCATACTCATAATCTCACCTTTTTGTATTTGCATATTGCTATTTATCTAATGGCTCATATTAAACCAATTTCTCGAACTAAGATGATAGAAAATAAGAAGTTTTGTATTGTTATTAATGCAGAATTCCTGTTTTTATTCATCATGATGAAGATTCAATAGTGATATTTACATTCGCTGTCACAGCTTTATAAGCCGATAAATCTTCATGCATAAAAAAACCCACAGAAACTGTGGGTCTTTTTTCTATTTCAGCAAATTATGCTTCAACAGATACGTAGCGACGGCCAAATTGACCTTTCACTTCGAATTTTACTACGCCATCAGCAGTAGCAAATAATGTATGGTCACGGCCCATACCTACGTTTTGACCAGCGTGGAATTCAGTACCACGTTGACGAACGATGATGTTACCTGCAGTTACAGTTTGGCCACCGTAAACTTTAACACCTAACATCTTAGGATTCGAATCACGACCGTTCTTAGTCGAACCACCGGCTTTTTTAGTTGCCATGTCTATTTACTCCTAGTAATTAGCCTGAGATACCAGTAATTTTCAACTCAGTGAACCATTGACGGTGACCTTGTTGTTTACGGTAGTGCTTACGACGACGCATTTTGATGATGCGGATTTTGTCGTGACGACCATGGCTAACTACTTCTGCAGTTACTTTAGCGCCAGCTACAACTGGAGCACCGATTTGAATGCTATCACCGTTTACAAGCATAAGTACGTCATCAAACGTAATTGTTGAACCAGTTTCAGCTTTCAATAATTCAACTTTAAGGGTTTCACCCTCAACTACACGGTGCTGTTTACCACCGCTTTGGATTACTGCGTACATAATGTACTCCAAACATGCCCGTGTCGACGTGCCGATAAAGGAATATATCGATCTTAAAACGCGCGCCACTGGGGGTTATACAAGGGCAAAGATTTTAAGGGATATTATAAGAAACAACAAGCCATTTTAAGGAAATAATCATGAACTCCATTACAAAGCCTATAAATCATTAAATTATTCATTCAAAATCAAAGATTAATACCGGATATACTGACCAAAAAACGCTGCTCAATTCCGAGTTTTCCAGCTGCCTGAGAATGTTTAGAAAAAAACTTTAGCGGAAAGATATTGTTCATTTTTTAAATGTCAAAATTTAGGCTAAACTCAAAGAAGTGCTATAAAAAGCTGATTTTTAGTGGAGTTTGTGCTTTTCTTAGCTTTCACTCATGTTATAAATTGTTAAACTACCCGCTGCGATTTACCAAACTAGAGGTTTTCTTTCACATGGCCATCGACTTTAAGCAAGATATTCTCGCTCCTGTTGCTAACGACTTTGCTGCGATGGACACATTCATTAACGAAGGAATTACCTCAAAAGTAGCGCTGGTGATGGCGGTCAGCAAGCATGTGGTTGAAGCTGGCGGCAAGCGTATGCGCCCCATCATGTGCCTGTTGGCAGCAAAAGCCTGTGGTGCCGTAGAACTGGAACAACATCGCAAACTGGCCGCCATTATCGAAATGTTGCATACGGCAACTCTAGTTCATGATGATGTTGTGGATGAGTCAGGCTTACGCCGTGGCCGTCCAACCGCTAATGCCACCTGGAACAATCAGACAGCTGTGCTAGTGGGTGATTTCCTAATTTCGCGTGCCTTTGATTTGTTGGTCGACCTTAACAATATGACCCTGCTCAAAGACTTCTCTACGGGTACCTGCGAAATTGCCGAAGGCGAAGTTCTGCAACTGCAATCGCAACATCAGCCAGAAACCTCAGAAGAAACCTATTTGAGCATTATTCATGGCAAGACTTCTCGCCTGTTTGAACTGGCGACCGAAGGTGCCGCTATTCTTTCCGACAAGACTGAGTTCCGTGAACCGTTACGTAAATTCGCCGGTCACTTCGGTAATGCTTTCCAGATTATTGATGACATTCTGGACTATACATCTGATGCTGAAACCCTAGGTAAAAACATCGGTGATGACCTGATGGAAGGCAAACCGACCCTGCCATTGATTGCTGCCATGAAGAATACTACAGGTGAATCACATGAAATTATCCGTCGCAGTATTGCAACGGGCGGAACAGATCATTTGGCAGAAGTCATCAAGATCGTAAATGATTCTGGCGCCTTGGATTATTGCCGCCAGCGTGCAACTGAAGAAACAGAAATTGCAATTCAAGCCTTGAATGCACTACCCGATTCAGAGTATCGTCAGGCCCTCGTTAATCTAGCCAAACTGGCTCTTCACCGGATTCAATAGCCGCTTACCTCGCCTATGCATATTAATTTTCTTGATATTTTTCAAAGCATGCAGCACCAGCTTGAACAACCACAAGCGGTGCTGGATGAGAATCTGCTCATCCAACTTGTAGAACGTATACGCCCAGAAGACAGCAGAAATACAGAAGAAATCGAAACAAAATTTAATGCATTTATCCGGGCTTTACTGCTCACTCCCAATGCAGTCTTAACCTTACAAAGTTTCACTTTAAGAGTTATCAATCGTTATAAACAAGCCAGCCTGTTTTCCGATACCGGGATTCTTTCTTTGGATGGTTTCTGGAACCAGCTGAATCAGCGAATCGGAGCGCATATCCTGCCGGTGATTCCAGATCATCTGCAGCTTCAGGAATTGTTCCGCAAAATTTTCTATTTACGCACCGATAAATACTGGCTGGATTATTTTGATGAAGCGGATTGGCAGCGACTTTTTGCTGTTGTGAATCAGGGTCATTCTAATCAGGTAGAAAAAACCCGAATCAAAGATCAGATCATTAAAGCACTAACCATTCTGTCCTACCGCGTGAGTGGGATCGGTTTGCATCCTGAATTTATCAATGCCCAGCCTGAGCTCATGGAATATGAATCACCTTTTCTGGTGCAAAACCGTGAGATTATTGAATTTATCCAGGAATATAAAAAACGCTATAACACTGTAGAACTGGTGGATGCGATTACACCGCCAGATGCCTCGCAAGCCCTGGTGATGCTGGAGCAGTGTCATGATGTTGTTGCCAAAATTCGCCGCTCTACCAAACGGATTGGGGTCAGTGTCAGCCTGACCTATATGCTGGCCTTGCTGGAACAGTGTCTGGAACGGATTGAAATCCTGCTGAATATGGTGCTGGATGACGATGACCTGCGTTACCAGTCCATTGGTCTGTTTATCGCAGATATTACCGAAGCGATTTATAGCGAACGCAGTGTACGTGCCTTACTGACTACCAATAGTGAACTCCTGGCTTTGCAGGTAACTGAAAATGCCAGTAAGACTGGTGAACATTACGTAAGTACCGACAAGCAAGGCTTTCTGGCCATGTACAAATCGGCAGCCGGTGCCGGTGTCATCATTGCTTTTATGGCTTCGCTGAAAGTTTTAATGGCGCGTGTCACCATGGCACCTTTAATGCAAGCCTTTAGCTATAGCATGAACTATTCGCTCGGTTTTATGCTCATTCATGTGCTGCACTTTACCGTTGCAACCAAACAGCCGGCGATGACCGCAGCTGCACTGGCTTCTACCGTACAACAGCGTAAGGGTTCGAAAACCGCCCAGATTGCTGAACTGGCTGCACTGATTGTGAATATCATTCGGACCCAGTTTGTCGCGATTCTTGGGAACATTTCAATCGCAATCCCGGTTGCAGCACTGATTGCCCTGATGTGGGAGTTTGCCCTACATGAGCCATTAATGACGCATGCCAAAGCAGCTAAAACCTTATATGACCTGAATCCATTTACTTCTTTGGCAATTCCTCATGCAGCAGTGGCTGGAGTATGTTTGTTCCTGTCAGGCCTATTAGCCGGTTATTTCGATAATATGGCAGTGTATCGGAAGGTTGGTCCTCGTCTGAGAGCTCATGTGCGCCTGTCGCAACTGATGGGACAAGAACGTTTACATCGATTTGCCGATTATATTGAACGTAATCTGGGTGCACTGGCGGGTAATTTTATTTTTGGGGTTATGCTGGGCAGTATGGGTACCATCGGTTTCATTCTCGGTCTGCCTTTAGATATTCGTCATATTGCCTTTGCCTCTGCCAACTTTATCCAAGGACTGATCAATATCAATGGTCCAGATATTGGACTCATCATTATCTCTTTCTTGGGTGTTCTGCTGATTGGCCTGACTAACCTTTTTGTAAGTTTTAGCCTGACCATTATTGTGGCATTACGCGCACGACGGGTGCGTTTCGAACAATGGAAACCGCTCGCTAAACTGGTCATGACCCACTTTCTTACTCGCCCAAGTGAGTTTTTCTGGCCGCCGAAGCAAACCATTGAAATTGACGAAAATCATACATCCACAAAACTGTAAAATTGCGAGAATATTTGGGCATTTAGGTACAAAATCCCATAAATAAAAAATGGAATTTGCATAAAATACGCACTCTTGAAAAAAAGTGTACTGGCAAGTACACTTTAGCGCAGACAGTTAACCGGTTGAATAACGGTTAAAAGGACAAGGATTTTTGGCATGCATTACTTGTTACTTATTGTCGGAATTTTATTTTTAATTTTCAGTGTGTTATTTCTTGATATTGCAACTTTAAGCCAGTTAGATGTGCTTGCAATAGAATGGATTAGCGGCTATCGCACAGAATTTTTAAATCAAATTAATCAGTCCTTATCAGTGATAGGTGGCATGCCATTTGTATTATTTTTATCCACACTATGGTGTATTTTTCTACTGTGGTATAAAAAGTATGCAAGCGTAATTTTTATATGTATCGGAATTATCGGAGGAATTCTCCTAGGCTGGCTTTTAAAATTCAGTATTGCCCGACCTCGACCAGCAGAGTCTTTTCATCTGGTTGAAAGCTATGGAAGCTCCTTCCCGAGTGCCCATAGCGTCTATGCAGCCTGTCTCGGCTGTCTGGCAATATTCATATATCGGCAACATCCCCGACATACCATCATCTGGATGGGTGCAGGTGCATGGATGCTGATTATGGGTATTTCAAGAGTTTATCTAGGTGTACATTTTCCTTCAGATGTCATATCCGGCTGGAGTATAAGTTTTATTTGGATTTCGTTGTGGTATATGGTCTGGATCAGATATTGCACGGCTCACAAATAAAAAAATTTAGATAAGAATCCAATTGAGGTGGAACAATGATGTCTGCAAAGCTTTGGGCACCCGCCCTGACTGCTTGCGCATTAGCAACAAGTCTTGCACTTGTTGGTTGTAGCAAAGATCCTAAAGAGGGCCAGCAAGCTGGTGCTCAGCAGCAAATGCCACCGACTGAAGTCGGTATTCTTGTTGCACAGCCACAAAGTGTCGAGCAGTCTGTAGAGCTCTCAGGTCGTACAACAGCATTTGAGATTTCTGAAGTACGTCCACAGGCTAGTGGTGTGGTGCTTAAACGCTTATTCACTGAAGGTAGCTATGTCCGTGAAGGTCAGGCACTGTATGAAATCGATTCAAGCACTAACCGTACTACTGTCGATAATGCTCGTGCTGCGATTGCCCGTGCTGAAGCGAATCTAGGTGTATTGCGTGTTAAAGAAGGCCGTTACCGTCAACTGGTCGGTACCAATGCCATTTCTAAACAGGAATACGATGACATTGCAGCACAGGTCAAACTGGCTGAAGCTGATTTGAATGCAAACCGTGCAACTTTACGTAATGCTGAAATCAACCTGGGCTATTCAACCGTACGTGCCCCGATTTCTGGTCAAACTAACCGTTCTTCGATTACGGCGGGTGCGTTAGTGACTGCAAATCAGACAGAACCACTGGTTACGATTCAGCGTCTAGATCCAATCTATGTAGATATCAACCAATCCAGTGCTGAACTGCTGCGCCTGCGTCAACAGCTAAGCAAAGGCAACCTCAACAGCTCAAACAACACCAAAGTGAAGTTAAAGCTTGAAGATGGCAGCATCTACCCTGTCGAAGGCCGTCTTGCATTCTCGGATGCCAGCGTGAACCCTGAAACAGGTACTGTGACTTTACGTGCAGTATTCCCGAACAAGAACCATTTACTTCTGCCAGGTATGTTTGCCACAGCGCAAATCGTACAGGGTGAAATTCCAAATGCCTTCATGATTCCACAAGCGGCGTTAACCCGTACGCCTACTGGTCAAGCCATGGCGATGCTGGTGGGTGCTGATAATAAAGTGACTCCACGTCCAGTAACGACAGTCGGGACTCAAGGCAGCAACTGGATCGTAACCGAAGGTCTTAATCCGGGTGATAAAGTGATTGTTGACGGTATTGCTAAGGTAAAACCTGAACAGCAAGTGGTGCCTAAACCTTATCAACCTCAAGCGGCTGCCCCACAAGGTGCTGCTCAACCAGCTGCACAGCAACCTGCAGCAGATGCAAAAAAGGCAGATGATGCAAAGAAACAACCTGAACAAAAACCTGCTGCAAATGCATAAGGAGTAATGGTTCATGGCTCAATTCTTTATCCATCGCCCGATTTTTGCATGGGTGATTGCATTGGTAATTATGCTGGCGGGTATTTTGACCATCAGCAAAATGCCAATTGCTCAATATCCGACGATCGCGCCACCGACAGTCACCATTTCTGCGACTTATCCGGGTGCATCTGCAGCGACTGTAGAAAATACAGTAACGCAGATCATCGAGCAGCAGATGAACGGTCTGGATGGCTTGCGTTATATTTCTTCGAACAGTGCCGGTAACGGTCAGGCATCCATCGCCTTAAACTTTGAACAGGGTGTCGATCCTGATATCGCACAGGTACAGGTACAAAACAAGTTACAGTCAGCGACTGCACTTTTGCCTGATGATGTACAACGTCAGGGTGTACGTGTTACCAAATCTGGTGCCAGCTTCCTTCAGGTATTAGCTTTCTATTCGCCTGATGGCAGCCTGACTGCAGATGACATTAAAGACTATGTGAACTCAAATATTTCTGAACCTTTAAGCCGTGTGGCCGGGGTTGGTGAAGTTCAGGTCTTTGGTGGTTCTTATGCAATGCGTATCTGGCTGGATCCAGCCAAAATGGCTAGTCTGCAAGTGACTCCAAGTGATGTGGCTCAGGCAATCCGTACCCAGAACGCTCAGGTGGCTGTCGGTCAATTAGGTGGTGCGCCACAGATTGAAGGTCAGGTGCTGAATGCGACGGTGAATGCGCAAAGTCTGCTGCAAACACCTGAACAGTTCGAAAACATCTTCTTGAAAAATACCACTTCAGGTGCTCAAGTCCGTCTGGGCGATGTCGCACGTGTAGAACTGGGTGCAGACAACTACCAGTTTGATTCTAAATTTAACGGTAAACCAGCTGGCGGTGTTGCGATTAAACTTGCAACTGGTGCCAATGCGCTGGATACCGCTGAAGCAGTTGAAGAGCGTTTAAAACAGTTACGTCCGAACTATCCTCAAGGGATGGTAGATACACTGGCATTTGATACCACACCATTCATTCAGTTATCGATTGAATCGGTGGTTCATACTCTCATTGAAGCGGTCATTCTGGTCTTCATCGTAATGTTCCTGTTCTTGCAGAACTGGCGTGCAACGATTATTCCAACCATGGCCGTTCCAGTGGTTGTATTAGGTACTTTTGCAATCATTAATATCTTCGGCTTCTCGATCAATACCTTGACCATGTTTGCGATGGTTCTTGCAATTGGTCTGTTAGTCGATGATGCGATCGTTGTGGTTGAAAACGTTGAACGTGTCATGGCTGAAGAGCATCTTGATCCTGTGAGCGCGACTGCAAAGTCGATGAAACAGATCTCTGGTGCGCTGATCGGTATTACCTCTGTACTGTCTGCAGTATTCGTACCAATGGCATTCTTTGGTGGTTCTACAGGGGTTATCTATCGCCAGTTCTCAATCACGCTGGTCACAGCAATGGTTCTGTCTCTGGTGGTGGCCTTAACCTTTACCCCTGCCCTGTGTGCGACCATTCTGAAACAGCATGATCCGAACAAGCCGCAAAGCAACAACCCGGCTGCGCGTTTCTTCCGCTGGTTTAACCATAGCTTTGACCGTGTTTCTGTGAAATATCAGGGCGGTGTCAATCGTATGACCCACCACAAGATTTTCTCCGGTATCATCTATGCGGTGGTGATCGGGATTATTGTGCTGATCTTCCAGAAACTTCCTTCTTCATTCTTACCTGATGAAGACCAAGGTGTCGTGATGACGCTGGTACAGTTGCCACCAAATGCAACCCTAGAACGTACCGATAAGGTCATCAATACCATGACCGGTTACTTCCTGGAAAATGAAAAAGATCATGTCCAATCTGTCTTCAGTGTGGCTGGTTTCTCATTCACAGGTGTAGGTCAAAACGCTGGTCTGGCATTTATTAAACTAAAAGACTGGTCTGAACGTACCACACCAGAATCACAGGTCGGTGCAATTATCCAACGTGGTATGGCACTGAACATGATTGTGAAAGATGCGTCTTACATCATGCCGTTACAATTGCCAGCGATGCCTGAACTGGGTGTGTCTGCCGGCTTTAACATGCAGTTAAAAGCAGCAAGTGGTCAAAGCCATGAGCAACTTTTAGCAGCGCGTAATACTGTTCTGGGTCTGGCTGCACAAGACAAACGTCTTGCAGGTGTCCGTCCAAATGGTCAGGAAGATAACCCGCAGTACCGTGTGATTGTCGATCATGCACAAGCCGGTGCTTTAGGTGTCAGCATTTCTGAAATTAACAGCACCATGAGCATGGCGTGGGGTGGTTCGTACATTAACGACTTCCTTGACCGTGGTCGTGTGAAAAAAGTGTACGTTCAGGGTGAAGCCAGCTCTCGTATGATGCCGGAAGACCTGAACCAGTGGTATGTTCGTAACAACCGTGGCGAAATGGTTCCGTTCTCGGCATTCGCAACCGGCGAATGGACCTATGGTTCGCCTCGTCTGGAACGCTATAACGGCGTATCTGCGATGAACATTCAGGGTACACCAGCACCGGGTGTGAGCTCAGGTGATGCAATGCGCGCAATGGAAGAAATCATTGCCAAGCTTCCTGAAATGGGCATGCAAGGTTTCGACTATGAATGGACTGGTCTGTCTCTGGAAGAACGTGAGTCTGGCGCACAAGCACCATTCTTGTACGCGCTTTCACTGTTGATCGTGTTCCTATGTCTGGCTGCATTGTATGAAAGCTGGTCAATTCCATTCTCGGTTCTTCTGGTTGTACCACTAGGTATCGTGGGTGCATTACTATTGACCTTTGGCGGTATGATTCTGTTTAAAGACCCGAACCTGTCGAATAACATCTACTTCCAGGTAGCGATTATCGCCGTAATTGGTCTTTCTGCGAAAAACGCAATCTTGATTGTGGAGTTCGCCAAAGAGCTGCAGGAACAGGGCGAAGAGTTGTTTGATGCGACCCTGCATGCGGCAAAAATGCGTTTACGTCCAATTATCATGACCACCCTTGCCTTCGGTTTTGGTGTACTTCCACTAGCACTTGCTTCAGGTGCCGGTGCGGGTAGCCAGCACTCTGTCGGTTACGGTGTCCTCGGTGGTGTAATCAGTTCGACGCTTTTAGGTATCTTCTTTATTCCTGTATTCTACGTGTGGATTCGAAGTATCTTTAAATACAAACCAAAACAACAAAATCAGGAGTACTAGTCGTAATGCAAAATATATGGTCTATTACAGGTCGTAGCATTGCGGTATCTGCCCTCGCGCTTGCTTTGACTGCATGTCAAAGCATGCGTGGCCCAGAGCCCGTTGCAGAGGCAAATATCCCAAGCAGTTATACCAATGCTTCAGGTACTTCTGTAGCAGAACAGGGTTATAAAGAATTCTTTGCTGACCAGCGCCTGTTACAGGTACTGGACTTGGCATTGACCAATAACCGTGATTTGCGTACTGCCGCATTAAACATTCAGCGTGCCCAACAGGCTTATCAGATTTCTGAAAATGACCGCCTGCCAACCATTGGTGCGAGCGGCAGCGTGTTACGTCAGGATACTGGCAGTAACAACCCGCAAAGCCGTGGCGCTGTAACGACTTATAATGTCGGTCTAGGCGTAACTGCATTTGAGCTGGATTTCTGGGGTCGTGTGCGTAGCTTGCGTGACAATGCACTGGATACTTATCTGGCGACTCAAAGTGCGCGTGATGCGACTCAGATTTCTCTGATCGGTCAGGTGGCCCAAGCATGGCTGAGTTACTCATTTGCCAATGCCAATCTGGCGCTGGCTGAGCAAACGCTGAAAGCCCAGCTTGAATCTTACAACCTGAACAAGAAACGTTTTGATGTGGGGATCGATAGCGAACTTCCAGTACGTCAGGCACAGATTTCTGTTGAAACTGCACGTAATGATGTTGCCAACTATCGCACCCAGGTGGCTCAGGCACAAAACTTGTTAAATCTGCTTGTAGGTCAACCCGTACCGGCCAACCTGTTACCGGCACAACGTGTTACCCGCATTACCTCTAATGCGGCCCTAGGTGCAGGCTTACCAAGTGACCTGCTGATTAACCGTCCGGATGTACGTGCAGCTGAATACCGTCTGTCTGCGGCAGGTGCCAATATTGGGGCTGCCCGTGCACGTCTGTACCCAACCATCAGTCTGACGGGTTCTGCAGGTTTTGCATCTGCGGATCTGGGTGATCTGTTCAAATCTGGCAGTTTTGCGTGGTCTATAGGCCCAAGTCTGGATATTCCAATTTTCGATTGGGGTACACGTCAGGCCAATATTCGTATTTCTGAAACAGATCAGCAAATTGCGCTGTCAGATTATGAAAAATCCATTCAGACTGCATTCCGTGAAGTGAATGATGCCCTGGCGGTACGTCAGAATATTGGTGACCGTATTGCTGCTCAACGCCGTCTGGTTGATGCGACTAACACGACTTACCGCCTGTCTCTAGCACGTTTCCGTGCCGGTATTGACAGCTATCTGACTGTACTGGATGCACAACGTGCTTCATATGCAGCGGAACAAGGTTTGTTATTACTTGAACAGGCAAATCTGAACAGCCAGGTTGAACTGTACAAGAGTCTTGGTGGTGGTTTGAAAGTTAACACCTCAGACACTGTACCGTATCGCCCATCTGTGACTGAACAGCGTCGTGCCGAACAGGCAAAATAAGCTCAACCTCTTTTTCAGAAAAGCTCACTTCGGTGGGCTTTTTTATTGCTTTTTCAAAGGAGATTTTCTATCTTCATGATTATATGATTGATTAAGAAGATATCTGCATGTTATTGAGCAATCTCGAATCTGTACCGGGACATACCATTCGCCAGCAGATTGATGTGGTGTATGGCAGTACTGTGCGCAGTAAGCATGTTGGACGTGATTTGCTGGCCGGCCTGAAAAATATTGTCGGAGGCGAGTTGACTGCTTATACCGAATTACTGGAAGAATCCCGTCAGGAAGCCATGAACCGGATGATTGAAAAAGCTCGCAGTATGGGTGCCAATGCGATTGTGGGTATCCGTTTTTCTACCTCAAATATTGCCCAAGGTGCTTCTGAACTGTTTGTTTATGGCACAGCAGTCATCGCTGATCCAGTCATGCCTAAACTGCCTGATCCATTTCCACAGGCGAACTAATGCATGGACGGATTGATTATACAGATTGTCATTTTTGCCATTCTGTTCAGCGTGGGTTTCGGTTTTGGTCGCTATAACGAGCGCAAGCATCTGCAATATCTGGATGAGCAGGAACAGCGTTTAGCTTATATCCGGGTCAATAATAGCCGTTTTAACGAATCTACATTCCCCGGTCATATGATCAGCAGCAATGTGGTCATTTCACATGATTACTTTAAATATGCGATTGCTAATGTGCAAAACATGTTAGGTGGTCGTTTGACCAGTTATGAGAGTGTCGTTGAACGGGCACGACGTGAAGCTATAGTACGGTTAAAACTGGAAGCAGAAAAAATGGGCGCTGACCAGATTATGGGAATCCGCCTCAGTACGACTGAACTTGGCATGCAAGGCGGTATGGTTGAAGTCTTTGCTTATGGCACTGCAATTCAGACCAAGTAATTATGCTTCTGCAAGCTTCTCTACAAATAGAATTCCATTCAGGTGGTCAATTTCGTGCTGTACAATTCGTGCCGGAAAGCCTTTGAACACTTGAACCATTTCATTTCCCTCTAACGTAAAATAACGTACCTGAATCTCTTCTGCTCGAACTACCCTCCCTCTTTGCTCGGGCACACTTAAACAGCCTTCCTCACCCAATACTTGTGTAGCTGAAGTACTGATAATCTCCGGATTGATCATGGTCACAGCTTCCATATACGGCGCGTCTGGATAACGTAAATTGGGCCGTGATGCGACAATAATAATGCGTTTAGAGACATAAACCTGCGGTGCTGCAATGCCCACGCCCTGACGTTGTTGCATGGTCTCCATCAAGGCGCTGTTAAATTGCCGCAACCAGTCACTGTCAAATTCAGCCTGTGTGACCGGACTGGCAATTAGGGTTAAAATGGCCTCACCTTGCTGTGCCACCGCCAAGGTATTTGTCATCGCGCTATCCTGTATTTTTTTCATTTAACTCTATCTTAGAGGGAAAATTACAGAATGAACATCATACTAAAATGAATAAATACGTCTAAAAAAGATAAGCTGTGTTTTAAGTAGTATGTCGAAATCCAGCTTATGGTTGCCTTAAAAACTTCACTTAACAGGAAAATAATTAATCAAAATATTCCAAATAATTTCGTTCGTTCAAATTTTAATAACTTTTAGTTTAGATTAAACAAAGAAAGATTGATTATTCAAGAAAATAACCCTTCTTTAAAATCAGCATTCAAGTCATGGATATTAAATAATGGAACGACCACATGAATGCACAACCCTATCTGAGCCGTGCTGATAAACGCACCCTCGGACTATCGTCCCTAGGTGGCGCACTGGAATTCTATGATTTTGTCATTTATGTGTTCTACGCCAAACTAATTTCCGAACTGTTCTTTCCAAGTACCCTGAGTCCATTTTGGGCCATGCTGAATACCTATGGCATCTTTGCTGCAGGCTATTTCTTCCGCCCACTCGGTGGTGTGGTGATGGCACATTTTGGGGATCTGATCGGTCGTAAACGTCTATTCAGTCTATCCATCTTGCTGATGGCGCTACCGACCCTCATGATCGGGATCATGCCAACCTTTGAAAGTATTGGTTATGCTGCACCATTACTGCTGCTATTGATGCGTGTTATTCAAGGTATTGCGATTGGCGGTGAAATTCCGGCTGCCTGGACCTTTGTGTCAGAGCATGTGCCAGAACGCCGAATTGGGATTGCCAATGGTTTGCTGACTGCCGGCCTATCGCTCGGGATTCTACTTGGTGCCCTAATGTCGTTATTTATTTCACTTCAGTTCACTGAAGCGGAAATCAAAGACTGGGCTTGGCGCGTTCCATTCATTCTGGGTGGGATTTTCGGTTTTATTGCCCTTTACCTGCGCAGTTATTTGAAAGAAACTCCAGTTTTTAAAGCCATGCAAGCTCGAAAAGAGCTTTCTAAAGAATTACCGGTCAAGCAAGTGCTGTTAAGCCACAAAACTGCTGTAGGCATCGGGATGTTATTTACCTGGTTCCTGACCGGCTGTGTGGTGGTCTTGATTCTGGCGATGCCGAATCTGCTGGGGGCTAGTTTTGGCTTCGAACGTGCTGATGCATTCAAAATGCAAAGTGCTGCGATCCTGATGCAAATGCTCGGTTGCATTATTGCGGGTGTACTGGCTGACCGTTTCGGTGCAGGCAAGGTCATTTTACTTGGCTCTATTTTTGTCGCGGCAATGGCCGGGATTTTTTATCACAGTCTGGGTCATGTTGAAGCGTCAACGGTGTTCATGCTTTACATGTTGCTCGGTCTAAGCTCAGGAACCGTGGGCATGGTGTCCTATAGCATGGTGAAAATGTTCCCGGCACAAATCCGTTTCAGCGGAATTTCATTTTCCTATAATCTGGCCTATGCGATTGCAGGTGGAATCACCTTGCCACTGGTGCAATGGTTGAGCCTGTATAGTAATATTGGTGCCCTGTACTATATCTGGACTGTGTGTCTAGTGACCCTATTCACTGCCCTGCTTTACCGCAGCAAATTTGAAAAAACAGCCTAAAATAAAAAAGAGCCTGACTCAAAGGCTCTTTTTCTAATCGTAAAAATACGAGCTTAAGCTGTCAGATTCTTGCGTAGCTCATCTTCCACGATGCTGATCTCGATTTCACTGAACTTACGGATTTCACCTTCGGCATGTTTTTCTAGCATGCCACCGACCAAAGGCACTTTCACATTCACCGTCCAGTTTAACTGGAACTGGATCTGCTGTTCATCACCTGTAACGGCACGCTGACATTTGGCTTCAATTGGCAGATTGGCACCTAGTTCCACAACAGAAGTCATTTCTTCTAAATTGCTGACATCGGTACGTTGCAAGCGAAATGCATCTTTTAGCAGTTTTTTGGCAATATCTGGGATTTTGACATCCAGATTGTAGGCACGTTTCAGGGTATACAGGTGTCCCTGCTTTTCTGAAACCAGAATTTCCATATTTTGAGCAGGGATCCGATGACAAACCGCTTCATGCAAACTGATGTCATTTGCCAGACGTTTAAATTCATCAATCGAAACACCGCGAATAATTGCATTTACGGTAAACTGGTGGGCCATATCTATTTTCCTTATTTTTATTAGGGGTTATGGACTCAAATTAAGTCAAATGAATCATCTGACAGAGAAGATAAGCTATTTAAGTCAATTTTACATCGGCTGTCATTATTTTTTTATTGAGAAAAATTGGCATTGAGGTCAATGTTTCCAGGCAATTTTTGCAGATATACAGGGTCCACAGCTGAGTAAAAGCTGAACTTCACGATACTCAATGACCGCATGAAATTCTTCTGCCCCATCATCTAGGCCGGAAGCATACCAGACCGTACCCGCAGGAAATTTCTTTAACCAGCTGGCCTTATAAAAATCAGAAACGGAATCAAACTGTAAATAGTGTTCCGGTTCTGCTTCAACCTGAGTCGCTAAAGCCATAAATTTCTGTAATTGTGCCTGATGAAAATCAATCAGCATGAGGCAGCCCTTCCTTTTGTATGAGGCGATTACATGCCATATAGGTAAGCATAGATGTCATTTACGACTCGTGAGTTTTGACATCATGGCTTAGATCAGATTAAAAATAAGGCTCTAGACTAGCAGATTTACACTTAATTTTACCTAATGAGGTTCCACAGCTCAGTTGCTAACTCATTAGGTTCCCTCATCCAACGCCATTCAGTTTCTTTAAGATGATAATCAAAGTACTCTTTTGATATGCCGTTAAACTTTGCTAGCCTTCTTTTACAAAAGCTCCAAAATGATTCTATTCCATTTATATGACATTCTCCTCTAGCAAACTCATTTGCTCCGTGATTTACCCTAAAATGCTTTGAATAACCCACATCAACAAGACCATTATAGCCACGCCATCCATCACTATAAATCACACTCTCAAGTGAAACTTTACCAATGATAACCTCTTGTAAAGTCTTCATTT
>NZ_VPDK01000029.1:0-37096 GCF_013417725.1 Acinetobacter sp. YH12233 | reverse complement strand
AAGGCTATGATTCAGAACCACTGCGTGAACAGATCAGGAAAACAGGGACTAAAGCGAATATACCAAAGAAAACGAATAGCCAATCGAACAATGACCATATGGACTGGTATTTATATAAAATCAGGCACTTAGTTGAAAATATGTTTTGTAGATTAAAGCAATTTAGAGGAATAGCTACTCGATATGATAAGCTCAAAAGAAATTATCAAAGTTCTGTTGCCTTAGCCTGTATATTTTTATGGCTACCGTTATAGGGTTAATTATGAACAGTAAGTGTCAACAGACCCTACTTTAGAATTATAATTTTTTATTATAACATTTTATTGATTTAGCTCATGCTACGAATAAGCTTTTAGCAATACTCTGCTCATTCCAGTATTTTATTATTATCGAGTTCATTCAGTTAATTTTAATAAGCTATACCCTGATGAATTAACTGCCCAAATATATTTTTTGAAAGCAAAAATTTAGGCAAAAAAAAGAGCAACGCCTGCTCTATATCCTTATCAAGGGTGTAAGGATCAGCCAAGAATATCGCATGGGGATACATTTATCTTGGCGCACTTCACTAAGAAGTGCGAACAGGGTTGCATAAAATGTAAGTCTGCCGAGTGGAGAGAATCGACTTACATAGAGGCTTACAGCGCCGCTTTAAAAATCTCTACGACTTGTGCATGGCTAGCCTTACGCGGGTTGGTCAGCATACAGGCATCCTTTTGCGCATTTTCTGCCATAATGGCAAGGTCTTCCTCTTTAACCCCTAAGCCTTTCAGACCAGATGGAATTCCAATTGAAGCTGAAAGCTGGCGAATGGCATCAATCGCTGCATAAGCTGCTTCAGTCACAGTTAATCCTTCAGTATTTACACCCATCAACTGGGCAATTTTTGCATAGCGATCCGGACAGGCAATCAGGTTAAATTCGCATACGTGCGGTAGCAAAATCGCATTACATACACCATGTGGCAGGTTATAGAAACCACCCAGCTGGTGTGCCATCGCATGCACATATCCGAGTGATGCATTGTTGAATGCCATGCCTGCCAGATACTGTGCATAGCTCATAGCATCACGTGCTTCAATATTTTCACCATTTGCTACTGCCTGACTCAGCCATTCACTGATCATGGTAATGGCCTTTTCTGCACAGGCATCCGTAATCGGATTGGCTGCCGTAGAAACATACGCTTCTACCGCATGGGTTAAGGCATCCATACCAGTCGCGGCAGTTAAGCCCGCTGGCTTGGCAATCATCAATTTAGGATCATCGATCGCGATCAATGGTGTACAACGCCAATCCACAATTGCCATTTTGACATGGGTATCGGTATTGGTAATGATACAGAAGCGTGTCATTTCCGACGCTGTACCCGCTGTGGTATTGACTGCAATAAGCGGTGTCATAGGCACAGTACTTTTATCAATACCTTCATAGTCGCGGATATGACCACCACCGGCAGTCACCAGGCCAATACCTTTGGCACAGTCATGTGAAGAACCGCCACCGAGTGATACAATAAAATCGCAGCCGTTGTCATTGTAGACTTGTACGCCATTATGAACGTTAATATCTGTTGGGTTTGGTTCTGCACCTGGGAAGATATGGCTGTCAACACCAGCCTCTTTTAAATAATTTGCGATGGTATCTGCGACACCAAATTTGTATAAGCCTTCATCGGTCACAATCAGAGCTTTCTTGGCACCTAAATTTTGTGCTTTAACGCCAATTTCTTTGGCACAGCCTGGACCGAAAAGTGAAACACAAGGGATATAAAAACCGTTTGTTTGATCTGCAATATTCTTAAAAGCCATGGTTCGATTCCTTCTACCATTCATCTTATTATCGGTGACCCTCACCGTGATTTAAGTATTCAATGAACGATAAAAGAATCCCACCTACTAAAAGCCTACCTTATGATAAGAGATTGAAATTTTAGTTATTTTTGAAGATAGATAGTGCTTAAATGAATTCAAAAAATAAAAAAGCACCTAAGAGTATTGCTCCTAGATGCTTGATGTATTTGGTGGGCCCAGACAGACAACAACAATCCATTAACCTATTGTTTTTAATCAATTAATTTTTCATAGAAAAATTCAGGATACAAAGCAGGATACACGATTTAAGTGTTGTTTTTTTGATCATTTAAACTTTTTACTCCCCCACTCCGCAGTAAATCTTTATTGAACTTTTACAATACAAAGTTTAGAAGTGAAAGATGATCCTACATCAATATAATGGCAATTATCAATTTGAGTATATTCTTTTACAATCGTATGACCTAAATAGACTGCATCGATATTATCTACAATATCATATTGATTGGAGTAATTACGTATTCGCCCCCTACCCCAGAGTGCGTTTGAATATGATGATGTGATTCCTGGTATTTTATAGTCACCTTTACAAATATCTTGCTTAAAGATATTCCAGTCATGGATATCAATGTCGGCATGAATAATGCCGATTTTTTTACTTTCTAGTTGGACTTCTATAACTAAAGGTAATTCTTTAAAGTGATTGATAATTTCTAGCTGCTTTTGCTGGGGCAACTTATAAAACCATTCTCCACCATTACGCAGATGTATATCTCTAATTTTAGAGTCATACTGTCCTTTTATACACATTTCTTCGTGATTGCCGCGTACAGTTAAAAACCATTTTTGATCAAGTAATGAAATACATTCTAAATTTTCATTACCTCTATCGATAAGATCACCTGTACAGATCAAGAGATCATTTTCAAAATCAAAATTCTTTAGATAAAGCTCATGCATAAAAAGACTATAAGATCCGTGGAGATCTCCCACGATAAAACACGATTTAAATTTTTTATTACTAATCTTTAGAACACTCATTTTTTAGTATCTATCTTAAAATAATTCGCTAATTCAGTAACCGCTATTAATAGTCACAGCTATTTGAATTTACTATTTTTTTAAATCTAATTTTTCAGGACATAAATAAAAGTACATAATTTAAGCAAGCATTTATTAATCATTAGAAACATTTTGCAACGTCCCCCTACTTTTAGTAACACACCTTATAATAAAAGAGTTAGTAAAGTGGCCTACAAATTTTCGGTAAAGGTATCTTCCGCAGAGGATAATGAATTCTATCACTTAATAAATTCCCATTAGGATATTAAACTAATAGGCATAAGTCATACCTACTCGCTTTATTTCCTATGATTGACTTTATCAAATAATTTGACAAGCTTTTCTATTTCCTCATCATTAGGATTACTAACCCAATCGACATAATAACGCTTCATCTGCTTATCAAAAATCCAAATATCTACAGAGTCAGGTTGTTTCTTATTATCTTCTAAAACAGTTCGATAATAAGACTGTTTTATATGATAAACGCTAATTTTAGTACCATTTACCTCGGAAAATTTTACAAATGTTCCTTGAGATAAATAAAGAGCCTTTTTTAATGGTTGAATCAATTTTCCTAATCTTTTTGATTCAACTGCACTTGCAAATTCTTCCAGCAAATAAACCGAATCTTTTTTATCAACCCAGCTTCTTCGATACAAAGGAGATTTTAAACCAATAAGGAAGGCAGCATAATTTAAAACTTTCAATCCTATATTAGGACTTTGATCATTGAAACTTTTTAATATATTCAAATCATCTGACATGATCAACAAAGTTGCAGCGCGTAAAAATACAGACCCACCTTCATCTGTTAATTTATCTAAATTCAGTGCTTGAGTAGAATTAATGATTGAATTCATATATCTAAACCAAACCATTTCATCTGATGGTGGTGCTTCTTCTGCCCATAAATCAAGCCATTTATTTTTAATATTTTCCAATAATGAAGCTGAGCTTAATTTTCCATTTTCTAAAATTGTTTGAATGATCGCTAATGTTAAATAATTTTTTTGATAAGTACTTCCTGACAGATCCAAAATTAATTCAATTAATGATCTGATAGAGTTTTCATCTCTCTGAAAAAAATGATCAAATGTTGTTAAATCATAACCTTTCCAACGTGCAACGTGCAATAAATTCAATAATCCTGAAACAATATGACTTTGATAATTCTCAGTATTCTGTAACTGAATCATCGTCATTTTTTTTTCTTGTTTTGCAAAGGACTCAAACAAAGCCGGATTCACAAGACTCTTAATACTCTCTGTATCAAATTCAGCAATTGCACGAAATTTAAAATCATCCATTTCCTGCTGAGATCTAAAAACCAAATGGTGAATATCAGAAAGGTTTAGGTTACCCTTTTTAATTTTTGTCTCAGAGGCAATAAGTACTGGAAAATTTTTCTCATGGCCACTTAATGCCATTACCTCATTTGGACCAATACTTCCGTTAAACTGATAAGGTATTTGTTTTGGTCCCATTGCCACTTTTATATTTAAAGGCGTATTTTTAAAATTGAAATTTATCGAGGACAAAATTAATAAAATATCTTCACGATTCGTCGGGAAGTAATATAAAGAATTACTCATGAGTGTCCCCTTTGTACCACCAAGCACCTTTTGCCTGAGAAAATTTAAATCCTAATGGTTCTAATTTATTACTTAAATTCTTACCAGTATAAACCCAATAACATCCACCTTTATTTCTCAGATCTACATAATCCAACTTATATCGAGATACTAAATCCATTACTTTATCATTCCAATCCCATCTATCTTCATAATCTTGTATAGGATACTGTTTAGACCAATTTACTCTCTTTAATACAGACTCATCTGGTAAAATGTTAATTTGTGATTTCTCAATATTAAAATTATTGTAATTAATGATTTTAACAATATCACGAGCCCTTGACGAAGCAACAAACATTGTCATTTTATCCAAATGACTTGATTGATCATTTAGATTCATATCTGAAGGATTAATTAAGAATACAGCATCAAACTCTAGTCCTTTACAACTCTGCACATTTAATAAGGTCAACGTGTTTGTCTCATCAAAAATGAGTTTTTCAGCAGGATTTTCTAGAGAAGTTTTACTAGAATATGTTTGCAATTTATATTGTTTTACTAGTTGATCATTTAAAATTTTACATAAATCCACCCTGGCAGGTTCTCTAAAACAGAATACACCAACTTCCTTTCCTGGATGGTTTCTCAACCAAACATTCAAATAATCTATAAACTCATTTACTGAGTTATAATGAATTAATTCAGGTTTTTCCGTCTTTCTAGTTGGAAGCACAGGAATAGTACCTACTTTAGCAAAAAAACTTTTTGCTAAAACTGCAACCTCATAGGAATTACGGAAATTATCAATTAATTTATAGTGATGGTCTTCAGTAATGTCCAATATTGTTGCGATTTCTTCTAACGTAGAATTCCAATCTGTTAGTTTTTGATTTTCATCTGCTAATACCAAACATTTTAATGGAAACTTAGATGCAACAACATCACCAATAAAACTCAAACATGTTAAAAAGTTATAAAATGATGGAGGGAAGTCCTGCCCTTCATCAATAATTAAATACCCAAAACTAAATACCTCAGGTTTGAATGCATCTTTATCCTTCTTTAAATAATCCTCTAAATAATTATTTAATTCCTCCCATCTTATAAAACGATTATTTTTAGCAACAAATTGGTTTATTTCGAATTGATTATTAAGCATGGGCCTTAAAATTTTTTTAATCCAGTGAGCAAAGAACTGGTTAATAGTAATAATTGTATAGGCAGGTTTAGTCTGTCCTTGTGTATAGCGTTTTAAAACGCGGCTAAACATAGCTAATCGTGTTGGTACACCGCGTTTTGCCATTTCCTCAGCTCGTAAACCGGCTATCAATGTTTTACCACAGCCAGGAGGTCCACTAACCAATACATTTGTATTGATTGGTGCATACAAATAAACCTCTCGTTGTAAATCTGTCAGCTCATCCAAAGCTGGTAATTTCACAATTCCACTCCAAGATATTTTAATAATCCATAATGAGAAAAGATGAGCGAACGATCTAATTCAGTATTGATATTCATACAGCTAGTTTCAGGTAAAAGTGTGCAATTATGACAAGCAGCATGGTTAAATCCCCCTAGTCCTTGTCCGGATGTTTCACTACACACAGGATCTGCTGAACACCATTGCCCCTTTTCTAATGCATTAACAACTATTGCGTTAAACAAAACATTTTCGCCCTGCGCAACCAATCCCCCTAAAGATCCTTCCGAATCCGAATCCGTAGTGTAAATCAGGATACCTACAAATTCTCTTTTAGTATCATAGTATATTTTTTCCCTGAGTGAGCTAGATGAGTAACCACTTTCAAAGGCTAGTTGTCGGATTAGAAGATGACTTATTGTATGAATCAAAATATAGATAGGATCTATTTCTGGTAAAAAGTAGAGCTCTTGCTCTTGACGTTTAGCTTCCAGTTTTATAAACCGATCCATCTCTGTTTTAGGAAGTTGTGAAGCCCATGCTTTTAAACACTCCAGATTAAATTGTAGTAATATTCCCTCCCCAAATACTTCTGAGACAGGCAACCAATCCTGTTTTTTAGCAAGATCTGGCGGTACAATTCTTTGAGTATCCGAAGGTTTGACTCTCTGAAATCCGGTAAATGCTCTAACTTCACGAATTTTATGTAATAAAAGAGTATTTGTTATTATCTTTTCCAGCCATATATGTCCCTTTATATTTCCTTTTTCAGCATAGAAGTGTTCAGTTCTCGCCCCCCCTTTAAGTAAACAATTTTTAAAAGTTTCTATTTCATCCTCTTGCAGAGTTAATTGAATTTTTACAATATCTTCAACTTCTTTACTCTCTGGCTCAGTTGATGAATTATTATCACTTAAATATTTAATCACTAATGATTTATCGATCTTTTCCTTTTTTGCAATTTCTTCAATCTTTTGCTCTAACCACGGCGCATTTTTCGAACTTTCAAATAGTTTTTTTGTTCGTGAAAAAGTATTATTTTTTTCTAATCGTTCTCGAATTTCATCTGTAATCTGTTGATAATCTCCAACAGAAGATGCAGATGGGATATCAAAAGCAGAAATAACTTTTGGATAATAAATATTAGTAGCACCTTTTTGCAAAATTCTTAAAGGATAATTGCACCGTTCACTACTCGGATTATAAATCCACGGGTGATGGCTATAGCAGAATAAAAACTTTTCAGTTACATATGGATTTGTTAAGTCTTTCAAATCACGGTAACTTTTACATGCATCACAAAAAATAGTTAAATGTGCTAAACCTGCACCCTTTTTGTCAGCATAGAATTTGAGCCTATTATCAGCTCTACACTCTCTGTTAGCGTTTGTACCAGAATGTGCCCACAACCTCCAATCAATATCGGTAACATGACCAGCCTCACATGCACCAACAAACCTCATTGGCACCATTTTTCCATTACAAGAAGGATGTATACATGTTGGTTGCAGAATATTCCCGTTATCATCTTCTCTTTCATATTCTGATTTCCATCGAACAATCGATCTACATTTTTCGCAAAACATAGACTTGGGAAATCGAGAAACTAAAAGTGTCGCACCATCATCAATAAATCTAAATAATTTTTTTCCTACTGCTTGTTCCATTCGTGGCAATTTTACTGGGACAAACTTTTGTATCCTTTCATGATTTTCTTGTGAAGGAGAATTCCATTGTTCAATACCAGGAATTAAAAAAGATTCGTGAGCAATATCTACTATAGCACCTACCCCAGAAATCGCTGTAAGATTGCTTGCTCTTATTTCTCGTTTCATACATTAACACCATTAATTTTCTTTTTAACTTTCAAACCTATAGGGATATCAACATTTCGAAGTGAAGTAAGAGTTTCTATTCCATCCCCTGTTTTTTTAAAATATTTAATTAGAGATTGATGCGATTTGCTATTCGATGAGCTAAACATTACTGTACGGTTTGACTTTCTTTTAAGTGATTGCCAATGATCGATAAAACGTAGCAAATATTCGACAATAACTACTCTATCAGCACCAGCACGCTCCATACGTTCAGCCAAACGGTCTTTCAAAGTTTGAATATGATTCTCATATTGATCTATATCATCCGCATGATCATTCTCATATATATAATCAGAAGACATACGAATAAAACTAAGGAAAGCCCCATGTAATGCCCTATCTAGAGCTGGCTCGGCAAAAGGTGTAATACTTGTAGGTTCAACATATCGATAAAAACCCTGATGAAATGATCTAAAAATTTCATAATGAGAACGATCACGAGGCTTTGAAGGGCTATAGAGCGTAAAAACAACACCTGGCAATCCCTCTTGCTGCCTACCTACACGACTAGATGCCTGAATATATTCAGATACCATCTTCGGCTGACCATTTATCATCATTAAACCTAAACGGGGAACGTCGACACCTACTGATAGCATATTAGTACATGCAACATAATCAAGAGCTTCTTGGGAGTCACTATCTTTCGTACGCTTCAATTCCTCTAACATTTCTGGAATCTGACTATCTTTAAGATTCGAGGACAATTCTCTAATATTCTCTGATTTAAGCTTCCTCGTTCCTCCCATTTGTTTCAAACGTGCTGGTATATCGTCTAGGATTAATGTCATCGACTTGCCTAATTCGCGTTTACTATTATGATAAGCAATTAAAGTCCACCATGTATCAGGCTGCTCCTCACATTCGGCCGAAGCAGCTAACAGCCCAGTTGTAGCTACTACATTGGCAAAAGTAGGGCTGTGTCCCTGACTTAAAGCACCTAAATACAATCTGCCCATCTTGGAGCTTTGAGATTTTGAAAAAAACGAGTCATCAGCTGATAAACCAGCAGGTGGGAAAATACTACATTGTCGACCGTACAATTTTTTGATTTGGTCAGCTGCCTTTCTAATTGTCGCACTAGCACAGATATACTTTGCCGGCTTACCTCTTGTACTAATGATACAATCTAGAGCTGCTTCATAACTACCATTAACCGTACCAAGCGGACCTGAAATTAGATGTAGTTCATCTTGTATAATCAAGGAAGGTGGCTGTATATTTTGTCCGTTCCCGAAAAAACATCTCGCTTCAGGCTTCCATGCTAACATTGCAAATTTATCAACGGTTCCTAACAGCATGGTTGGAGGTTTTTTATATAAACTCTCATCTACATAACGTATAGGTAAACCACCATGGAAAGCACACAAAGTATTTGGACAAAATAATTCCACTTCTTCTGTCTTATCATTCCATCGTGCGCCCATATCATCACCACCAATTTTTTTATGGGCAGGAATAATCGCTGTACCACAACATGGACATGCTTTTAAGGGAATTTTATTATTATTTACTACTCCGTCAGTATTAATTATTGCTTGCAGATCTTCTAACGCGCCGTCTTGGCCTTTATTGCTATTAGGTGTAGCAGATATACCTACCCACAAACCTAAAGAATATTCTTCAGTATCCTTTATTAATCCTACTCTACGCATTGATTCAAGCGCACAAATTAAACTACCTGCACGCTCAAACTGCTGAATTGTAAGTAATCGAAGTGTATAACGCTTGATAATAGCGGTACCTTGCACCTTTTCTACAATTCGTCTCCGAAGCATTTCAAATGCTGCGACAGCTAAATAAGCCTCTGTTTTACCACCACCTGTAGCAAACCAAATTAAATCTACTATGTCACGATCTTCATCCTGAGAACTCCATAATCCGTTCAGGGACATAAGGAAGAAAAAGATTTGGAAAGGTCTCCATACCGGTATTTCAAGCTTCTCTTGGTCTAATTGATTTAAACGTGCTTCATTTAAAATTTTTTGAAGCTGTGGGTCTTTATTATTTTTGAATTTATTTCTAAGCATACTTAGTAGCATGGCATAATTAGCCAATCTAAAAACTTTCATTACTTCAGAAGAATTTTCTAGTAGTTTGATACCTCTTTCTGCACGATGAATAGCATTATGAATAGCTAATAAAATATCTTTTTTTATTGCAATATATTTTGTTTCAACTGATTGGGATTCCTGTTCTTCTGCCCAATTTTTATATATTTGAATGAAAGCTTTAAATCCTGGTAAAGGATCATATTGAGGATTACTCAAATTTACTAATTTAAATGTTTTTTTAATTTGAACATCTAATTCCTCTATTTCTGTAGTAACAGGAGGCACTTCAACCAATGGTAGAAATGATGTACGAACATAATTAACCGTTCCACTCAATGTTTTAGGCCAATAAGCACTACATCCATGTCCAAGTGCAAAAGTCGGAACATGACTATATTGCAGCTCCAGCATTAGTATTTCGGGATCAGTTATAGAAAAGAAATTTGACTGATATTTAATAACCCCATATGCGGGCGTACATTTTAGCTCTACTTGCGTAAGTATGTCGGAAACTACAATACTTTTTTCAGTTTCGTTCCTATTCACCAAGCTTATTGTTAAAATTTTATAGTCAGTATACTTTCTTATTTTTATAAATATTTCTGCATGATCTTCTAATACAGTAATGGGTTTAATTACATCATTATCTTCCAAATAAATAGTTACTTTTTCTGGGCATCCATTATGAAAAGGGTGCCTTCTCCACCCCTTATTCCCTTCTATATCTCTATCTTCTACATATTTAGCAGCTTTGACTTCTATTTCAACTGAATTACATTCGGAAGCTACAGCAAAACTCAAACCCACACTAGATGGTAATTTTTGAAACAACAAATCCATTTGTTGTTCTTCATCAACATTATCCTCACAATCCTCAACTTCAATACTATTGTTATCTATAGAGTCATTAATATCATTTACATTACTATCTTTAGGAAATAAGAAACCACTAAGATATTGCTTATGTGGTGGTTCATAAATAAATTCTTTTCTTTCATCTGTTGGGCCTATAATTTTTTCCTCAATTTTTCGTAAAAATCCGTTTCTAATTTTTTTTAAATCTTCAAAGTTATTCTGCATATTATCCTCATCAATTAATCACATAAATTACAATTTAAATAATAGGTTATTCATACATTCTTCGTGACAGAGTACCATTAAATTGATTCTCGCCCTAGTCATTCCAATATAAATATCAGACAAATACTGAGCACTTAGCTCAGATCTATTATTAATAATTAGTATTACATGATCAGCTTCTAATCCACGAAAATTAGCAACTGAACTATAAGTTAAATAGCTTTCATTACATTTATTCAAAGAAATAAATTTAAAAATATTATATTTTTTATTTATTAAGCTATTAATCAAATTTTTAATAAAATAATCCATTTGTTGATATAAAATAACCACCTTATGCTCTGAAACTATTTCATCATACAAGTTCTCTATAAATCGAATTATTTTTTCATTTAATTCATTTTCATCCTCAAATGTATCAATATCTACTTTATTACCAATACCTTTTACTTTCGCCACATCTAAAGTTGTGTTAATTAAACCTTCAACAGCATTTACCATATAATCAGTATTTCTTACATTCGTTTGTAGATTGACTATTAATGCATTCTCATAATACCAATTTATTAATTCTGGGGATGGCGGATGCTTCAAATACTGATAATTCTTATCCATAAATATTCTAATTCGTCCACTTTTAAATCTATCCAAATATGGCTTTAAAAGCTCAAAACAATAGAAATCCTGTCCCTCATCTATTAATAATACATTTGCTTCCACAGGAATAAAATTTGTAGTTACTGGAATTTCCCATTCAGCCAACTTCTCCTCAAGGCATTCTTTTAAAATCTTATGCTTTGTCAAGACAACTGGTTTATTTCCTTTTATTTTCTCTTTTAATGCTGTACTTATAAGTAATTCAGTTTTTCCAGTTCCAGCCCCCCCAAAAACAACAATCATTTTATTGGAATCTAAAACTCCAAAATATTGCTTTTGTTCTTCTGTATACTCATTTATTTGCTCAAGAATAAACTGGTTTGATAACCGTCTAGTCATAGCAATATCGAATCTAGGTAAAAGATATTCACGTATTTTTTCAATTTCTAAATTATTTAAATTTTTCTTTTTTATAATTATATTATTCAACCAGTTACTAAATAACTTTAAATCTTTACATGTTTCTTTATCCGCAACAATATTTTCTGGAAAATACATTGAATGATAATTAACAACTGAAAAAGGAAACACTATTCCATAATGAACTTTAATTTTCTTGCCCAAACCTTCAAAGATCATATGTTCTAATGCAAGAACAGCAGACTGTACCTGTTCTAATGGGCTTTCATATGTCGTATAACTAGATTTTGAATCACTATATTTCCAAACTCCATCATTACAAGATACATACCCTCCTTTCACCTCTAAAGCGATAATATGGTTTGGATAAAAAATTAAAAAATCAATTTCTCCCCATCTCTTTTTGGGATGTTGAGGAAGATTAACCGAATGAATCACAATTCCATCGTGATCTAATAAAGCAAGTAACTCCCGAACATACGCTTCTCCTTGGAAACATCGTCTTAATTGATGTTTTGGATAAATTTCCATTTTAAAATTTCTTTTTTCCTTAGTGGGTTTACCTTAATGATTTCAAATATAGAGAGTTTTCTACAACACAATAGTATGATTGATTATCAATTGTGATGATACTCAACAAGAATTTTTTATAAAAACTCATATTTATAAAGTATTAAACAATATAGTTAGCGAAGAAATGGCTAAAGTTACCAAGGAGCAAGCCCTCATTTCTTCATCAATGAATCATCTGATGATTCTAGGTATACATCTATATTAAATTTAACTCACGCGTTCCAAATTAGTAAAAAAAGCCTCAAGAGTATGAGGCGTTTAATTTAATAATCATGCAATGATACTTTTTCATACGACTGAATTTTTTTAAATTCTTCCCCATGTTCTTCAAGCAGTCTATCTAATACAAAACATTGTCTTGAAGATAAATCCTTAACCTTTAATCCTGCCGCTTTTAAAATACCTTTTTCCTTAAATCCAACATGATGTTCCTTTTCTAGATACTGTAAAAACTCTCTCCAGAAATATTTATCTATAGAATTTATTTTGTTCTGGATAGATATAGCATCAGCTATTTTTTGTTTCTGATTCGCTTCATCATTAATTAATTCAGATTTCTCTTTATCAATTAATTCCTTAATAAACTCTGGGGTAATAGATATATCCAGCTTTTCTGACTCAGCTATAATCGTGCCCCAACAAGCATCTTTCTTAGCCCATTCTGAAGTATTGTTTGTTGTACGAGCTTGGTTTGGGCTAGTCAGAATATTATTTATCTCCCTAGTTAGTTCAACTAGAACTTTTTCGAAGTTAGCTGAGAGACACTGCTCCTTCCACATTCTTAAATAATCAATTTTTTTATTATTTTTCTTTAAAAAATAAGATAGGTATGCAAGGGTATAAATTACAATATTAGCTCTATAGCCATTTGTATACCATTCTTGAGCTGATACCAGCTTTTCAGTTTGTTTAAAAATTATGGCTCGAGCCACAATCTTTTTAAAGTAATAGTCATTTACCTTCCCTTCTGCCTCCATTTTTTTCCAGTTTTTAGAAATAAACTCGGAAAATTTTGCAAAGTTTTTTTGTGCTCCCATATTCACCCATTTAGGTTCAGGGTTATCCCATATCATCATATATTTTGCTAAGTCTGTTTTAGTAAAAAGTTGAGCTTTGGGATACTTGATTTTTAGTAAATTACGGTTTCCACTTGCCAACATTTCATTATATTGACCACGTGAACGCTCATAGAACCATCCTGAATCTCTCAAAACTGTTTTTGTTGGTGGTGACCATAGTTTTCTCGATAACTCTTCGATCTTAATATGATATGGATGATTAGCAGAAAGATCTGATACATTCACCTTATTTTGAGTATTGGCATATTCAGAAATTTTGGGAATTACTTTCTCACTCTGGCAGTCAGAAACTATAGTTAGCTTCATTTGAACAAAAATCTTTGAAAGATCAGCTTTATCTTTTATTTTTGCTTTGGCCAAGGATGCTGTAGTTTGTCCACCATTTACTATCTGTAAATCAACTATTCGTGAAATACAGCTTTGTCCTTCTTTATGGATAATTTCTACATCAGATGCAGTAGCTGTAATACCATTATTATAAGAAAAGAAATATTCCGGCTCATGTAAGATGGTATTTCTTATTCCTTTATTAACCCCCCCCTTGGCTTGTAAAAAACTACGTACATTTTGCTCTAATAATCTTGCACCATAATCATTATATAAATCAGCAAGAATATCACCTGGACAAATTACCAAATATGATGGTAAAGCCGTATCACCTAAATGCGCATGTAAACAATCTAATGGGGATTCATACTTTTCAACAAAATCAATTTCTAAAGCCTCACGACTTGAATTAGATGATCTTAATTTTTCAAGGCGACTAATATCCCATAAATGGTATTTAATATTAATACCTTCAAACTCTTCTCTTTTTATTTCTTTGAAAGATGCCGAAATTTGACGCTCACTCAAAAAGAAAAGATTCACTTCCTCTATATTATCTTTATATACATCAATATATTCAGAAAGCCTATATACTTCTGTTGATGGATCAAGTTTTTCATAAAACTCATTGCTATATGATTCCTTGAAGAACTTGAGCAAACGCTTAAACCATAAACTAGCTTCAGTCTGAGTTAATGTTTCTAAATCCAAGCGTTGATCATAATCAGTTACAACAAGGTTCAATGTTATAGCATCAGTATTATCATTAGTATCGATATTGAATCCATGTATATAAGCTCCTTTAGAACCTACATGATTCGTATTTTCACATAACTGAAAATCAGGTAAATCTCCAATTTCTATTAGCTCATGTATATATTCACTAATGAAAGCTTCGATACTATAAATATTAAATGCTGCTGCTGAGACGGTGATGTCTTTTTTTAATATATTAAAAAAATCTGCAGATAAACTCATAATGCATTACCTACATCTATAAATAAACTTTCATACTTATAGCTATCAATGATATTTAGATCCAAATCATAAGTAATATTAAGTATGCCAAATGGAATTAGACTTGAATTAAGTTTTGGGAAACCATCGTTGACTTCATAATTATTAATTAATCGGACTACGTAATTATAATTGTCATAATAACTATCAGGAATATAGTTACATTCAATTAATTTGTGCTCAAAAATATCACGTTCATGAAAGTCCAGTTTAGCCGTAATTCTCTGGAATAGAGTATTTAAATTGTCTTCTTCTCTAAGATTCTCTGGTGATTTAATCACTGCATATACACGCAAGAATAAACGTGACACTGTACTATCAAGCTGGCTTAGAGAAGAAATCCGGACATGGCGTTTATCAGTACCACTTATTGATTTAACCTCAATGGCCAGATCCTTGTACAAAAAATCATGATGAAGTCGCTGTGGCCCATACCATCCTTGAAGAATTTTTTCATAATCATGAGGAAACTGGTCAAGCAACTGGTCAAGCAAATACATTTCTGCTAACAGGCCACGGATCTGCTCTTCTGTTAATTTTCCTTCTCTGCTCGAAGACAAAAACTTTTTCCAGATTTTAAGTTTGGCTAAAACCCCTCTTACAAGATCCTTTTCATTTTTACAATGTTTTAATCCTTGCATCACAAACCAGATAAATTGATCAAAGTAATCCAGTAGCTCATCATCTTTGAGCTTCAGCAATAAGGTATATGTACTTTTTCCGCTCTCTGAATGTCGATAATCTAGATGAATTGCTCTTAAATCTACTCTATGATTTAAAAATAACTTACGTAAATCTTCCGAATGCTGGATAAGAATACAAAAAGCACCGTTATTATCTCTAGCAATAAAAATATCACCACATAATTCTTCTGCAATACGGCGTGTCGTAAAAGAATTTTCTGCTGATATCGATAATTCATCCCAAGCAAAATTTCTGTTCATTAGGCAATCTCAAACTCTGTATCTGCAGCAAAGAATGAACTTTCGGAATAAACTCTATTACTATAGATTTGAACTTGTTTTTCAGAATCTCCTGGCGGAAAACTTAAACTTAAACCTGGAATTTCTGTTCTGCTTCCTTCTTCAACATTTTTCCATATTTTTACTGGCGGTTCTTCTTTCAAAGTGTGTTCCAATAAATCTACTAGATAACAAATTAAGAGAGGTTTTTTTCTTAATTCCCTAAACTCTTTAGCTTTAGTTGCATGGGCCAAATTTATTTGTTCTTCAGTCAATCCGATCTTTTCATCAACTGGGGACCCTAATCGACTTTTATTTAAAATATAATTATTGCAATCACCTTCATAAACAGTTCGTTCAATTGGTCCCATATCTTGAAATTCTACTAGACTTTTTGCTCCAAGATCCTTAGTTCTAAAGACCACATCCATTTTGGAATATTTAAATTGAATCTCAGCAAGGTAACGTACACATGCTTCCATAGTTTCCTGATTTGCTGAAATCTTCTCAATTGAACCAAAAGAATACTCACTTAAGAAATCGATAACATACGGAACATCAACATCAGAATAGAAACTGCCTATTGCGCTATTTTCTACTTTATATTCTCTCTTCAATTTTTCCCAAAAATTCTCTAAATGCAGATAGTTTTTAGAGTGAATTTCCATTTCATTACTAAAACTAGTTTGTTCTTTCTGCTCACCACTAAAGCTTCTTCTTAAGTATCCACTTTCTGCACTGTACATTTTATTACGAGCCGTGATAGTCAGTCCCACATCACTTGCCCTTACATATAAACCAAAGTCTCTCGGTGTTTTCTTGAGTTGGTTCATTTCAGCAATTTGTCTCCGAACATCATCCGCTGCCTGAGTAATATGTTCATACCAAGAGAAAGCTTTATCTGTCATGTAAATTCGACATAAATCCTCATATTGAGGGCGATAACCGAACCAGCGCCCCATTTGAAGTAAAGTGTCATACATTTTAGTACTACGATAGAAATAGCTTACAGTTAACCCTTCTATGGTTAATCCACGTGATAAACTAAACCCTCCAATCGCAATTACCATTAACCCACGTTTTCCATAACTTGAATAATCTAATGCATCTTGTGATTTACTGTTTACAACGCAAGTCTTAAATACGTAATCTTTCTCAGAACTATCAAAAATAGATCTAAGCTGTATCACAATCTGATCCCAAGTTATCAGTTTCTCATCTAAATCTAGAGATGTTATATAATACTTATTAAACGTCTTATGAAGTAAGGCAATGTTTATATGATTTAAAGCTGTTGGCATTGCTGAATATGCAAGGATTTCATTACTTACCTCATCAATATAATCCAACACCTTATCTTTTATCTGGTTTTGTACATTCACAAAAGTAGAAACATTGATAAGCATTGAGCAATGCTCATGAGCATCATGTCTGATATTGCGGATACATTTAGTTATTAAAAAAGATGCTATAGCTTCTTTAAGTGATCTAGGTAAATCTTTTAATGCAAAAGTTCTTAAATGATTTTCCGGTATATATTTATTTACTTCATTCTTATCTAATGTTATATGAACGTAGCGATATTCAGGTTCAAGGAATATTTTTTTTGCTCCAAAATAGTTTGTTGGTGCATCCAAATTATAAATGAAGTCTTTTGGAAATAAATCTTCCGCGCATTCTCCATAAGAATTGGGATCAATAAAGATATTTGCAAATGGTGTTGCAGTATATCCAACATAACAAGCCTGATTAAAAGACTTTAGAATTGTTCTTAAATAGTTATTTGTCTTTGTCGGGTCCAAATCAGGAATATTGGTATTAATTGAAGCATTATCTGCTTCATCATCAATCATTAATAAAGGCACATTGTTAATTATCCCATTAGCTTTTAAACCGTTCATATTAAAGTTTACAAGCCACTCATATAGGTTTTTTAACGTTGTTACATTCTTCTTGATTACCAAAATGACAGGTTTACTAAATCCCCCAATTTCTGTAGCTACACTGGTTGCAAGTGTTTTATTAAAATCCTGCTCAACTGTAGTAAAAGAAACTGGATGTGGGAATTGTCCGTCAAATTCTGCACCGACTCCAATCGGAGTTTTTTTACTGTCTTTGGCACTAATACGGCCTATGAAGCCCTCATCAATACGTTGTTGAGTCTGTGATCTGAGATTGTTATGAATTCCCGCAATAACAATAATGAATTTATATCCTGCATCGGCAGCCTTTGTAATTAATGACAAATAGTTACTTGTCTTTCCAGATTGTACATCACCTATTACCAAGCCTCTTCTTTGAAAGGATTTATCTTCTCTAGGATCACTTAATAGACTTAAAATAGAATCATTAACTCGTGAAATTGCATTTACCACACCTGGGGGCATCCCTTTCCCACGCAAATAATTTTCATATGCAGTGGCATAGACTTTTTCATTATTCTGAATGCGATTGATCCAATCTCTATTATGTTCAGCTTCTTCACTGATAACAGAAGTTCCCAACTCCATCCGGCAATTTACGTTGGATTCAACATAGCGAACTATGCTTTCAATGCTACCCTCATAATCTAAAAATTCAGCTGTTTTTCTTACAATATCCTCAATAAAAGTAATTTCATAAGGCCCCTCATTTTTAGCACACTTGATAATTGATGTTTTTGCTACATCATATTGTTTTGAATTAAGCATAGTATGCTTCCAACCACTCTTCTAAATTATTACTGTATTTTTCAAACAAACCGCATGCTAGAGCAGCCTGTTTTAAACTATGTTTTTCCATTTGTTTCGCGTCCATGAAATCTGCAAAAGCAATAAATTTTTCTTGCATCTTCTCGATTTCATAATTCTCATGTAATGAGATTTGCTTAGGAGTAGAAGTCATGTCTGCATAAATACTTTGAACTGGCAAGCTACTTTCCACAATTTCCAGTAAAGTATTAAAATTATTTCGCTGTTCCTCTGAAAGGGAGGCCTTAAATTTTTGATAAATTGGAAAATTCCTGTTAATTCTATAACTAATAAACTCCCCAGAAAATCTACTCCAAGGTACTTCATTTGTTTCTAACGCTTTATTAATTCTTCGAGATGACAATCGGACACTTGCTTCCGATATTCTGCCGATAACCTGTTTAAGTCTTTCCACAACTGCCAGCGGTGGTGTAGCTTTAGATTTTTTAATATCAATAGCCCAGAGATCATCAATCTTTTTATCGAAGTTTATCTGTACACGGGCATATTTGGTTGCTTCAGATTTTGGAATTAATCGGAACCAGTCTCCCCACACCATAAGACGATGATTACGATAAACATAAGCACCTTGATTATTTAAAAAATCACTTCTTTTCTTGAAAATCTCATAGTCACTTCTATCCATTTTAGAAAAATGAGGAAGAATAAAAGCTTGAATCGTAATAATAGAATCATTAACGACTATTTTTTCTTGTGCTTGAGTTTGAGTAAAACTGTTTTGAGAACAGAATGGATCAAAAGGTTGAAGTTCAATATTGTTTAACAATATGGATATTTTTTTTCCCGAAACTTTACCTTCAAGAAATCTATGAAAAACCAACTCCAGATGTTCTCTTAATTTACCGAGCAACCCAGTAACCTGACGTGGTGAAAAAATATCTTTGTCACCTGATAAAACCCTATCCAAGTTCTCCCACATGACAATTGTGCCATGTGCTTTTATTTTATCTAGATATACCTTATCCAGATTGATATCTTGTGGATCCAAAATCTCTAGCAACCATTGATCCTGTTCCACTACATAATCTAAATCCCATCTTGCAGCAGCAATTTTGCCATCTTTTGAAGAGATTACTGTTAAACGGCGCGCTTGAGAAAAAGATGCTGTTTTAAGCCCCAATCCAAATCGACCTAAATCCTCTTCCGATCTTGAAGTAATGGGACTTTTCGTAGCAAACCTTAGGGCATCGTATAACTCTTCGGCTTCCATCCCCGTTCCATTATCAATAATCAAAAAACGAGGAGTAGGATTTTCCAAAAAGATTAGTTCTATCTTATCTGATGAAGCAGCAATACTATTATCAATAATATCTGCGACTGCTGTATCGAGTGTGTACCCTATATCACGCATAGATTGCAAAATTGAAGCTGCGCTTGGTTGAAGTAATCTGGTATCACTCATTTGTATTATAAAATTCGGAAATTTACTATTTATTCAAATATAGCAATAATTTAATTTTAAAGGCTAGGGTTCATGTGTTTATTCAATTAAAAATTCCAAATAACTTTGAATAACTCATCTATTAACTAGATACGTAAGACCCCCGTAAATACAATGATTTCACATAAGTGGTTAACTACAAAACACTCATTTGAAACCCTCTAAAAATATTTGAAAATTCATATTTTGCAGATGTTTGCTGATTAAAGCCCCTTTAAAGTTTTTTCAGGTATTGTTTGATTGACAGGACCTGGTATTATGCATATGTTTTTTAAGTTATCAGGCTACTATGAAAGATAATGATATTTTAGTAATTGATCTATTCTCAGGCCCAGGTGGACTCGGGGAAGGATTCGCCTCTTATATAGACGATAATAAAAAGTATCCTTTTAAAATAGGCATGTCTGTTGAAAAAGATCCACATGCACATTTGACACTAACAACCCGAGCTTTTTACAGACTTGCTAAGCAATATGGTTGTCTAGATAACTACTATCAATACCTGAATAGCAAAATTTCTAGGGATGATCTTTTTAAATCACATAAAGAAATTTATGAATTAGCTTCTCAGGAAACGTTAAAAGGGCCTTCTGAATTAGGTAAAGATAACGAGCACATTCATGCCAGAGTAAAAGAGCTAACTGAAAATCATGCAGGACCTAAAATTTTAATTGGAGGTCCACCATGTCAAGCCTATAGTTTAGCTGGTCGTTCCAGAAATGCCGGCAATAAAAACTATGTTGCTGAAGAAGATCACCGCCACTTCCTTTACAAAGAATATTTAAAGGTTCTATCGATAGCAAAACCTGATGTTTTTGTTATGGAAAATGTCAGAGGGATTCTTACTGCAAAAGTTAACAATCAACTAATATTTCCTCAAATTCTTAATGACCTGCAAAACCCTTCAAAGATTATGGGATCAGAAGCTTGTCCTTCATATCGAATATATTCTCTTGTTGAAAAAACTGATGACGCAGATAGCCCTACTCCAGACAAACTGAACTACCTGATTAAATCCGAAGAATTCGGGATTCCTCAAGCTAGACATCGTGTTATTCTGATCGGAGTTAGGGTAGATATTAAACAGATACCAGATATCTTGGATAAAAAGATTTATCCTAAAGTTACTGTTAAAGAAGCTATTGATGATTTACCTAAATTACGAAGCGGGTTATCTAAACAGGCTGATTCTTATGTCGCTTGGCAGCAGGTTGTTTCAAAAAATGCCGAGAAGCTGAGCGAATTAAAAAATATTGGTATTGATGTTAATCAAAAAGATTTACAACCCTATAAAGATTTAAAAAGAAAAGAGACTGTTCATAAAGATAAATCATCAAACCAATTACCAGACCATTTGAAGAAATGGATCCTTGATCCTGAACTGAAACTAGTGCTCAATCATGAGACGAGAGGACATATGGAATCAGATCTGCTCAGGTATAGTTTTTGTGCATTACATGGTGAACAAAGAGGATTCTCGCCTAAAGCAGAAAATTTCCCTGCTGAGCTTGCTCCCCAACATCAGAACTGGAATTCGGGGTCTTATAATGACCGCTTTCGTGTTCAGATTGCTGAAAAAGAAGCTACTACAATCACCAGCCATATCTCAAAGGATGGGCATTATTTTATTCATTATGACCCAAAGCAGTGTAGAAGTCTCACTGTAAGAGAAGCGGCTAGATTGCAAACCTTTCCGGACAATTATATATTTGAAGGAAATCGTACTAATCAGTATACGCAGGTCGGAAATGCTGTTCCTCCCTTTCTAGCACATCAGATCAGTGAAATTGTGTTTTCCTTGTTAAAAAAACATTATCATAATTTTTAAAAATTAAAGTTCGATGTTCAGTAATAATTAAGTGATCATCGGACTTTTTTTGTGACCACAAGTCCTAAAAGTAAACTTAAGCTATTTCAATAAAAGATCTTTCACTTGGTAACCATTCAGAAATAAGATCAATTACCGTATCTGGATCTTTGGTTGCTCCTCTAATACTACATTCCCATATAACAGCGACTTTCCAGTTATTCTCTAATAACAAATTTATTGATTTACTGTCATTCGCTTGGTTCCGTATTATTTTTTCCTGCCAGAATTCAGTTCTGGTGGCTGGTAATTTAAAGAGATGGCAATCCTTATGACCATGCCAAAAACATCCATTTACAAAAATAACAGCCTTATATTTAGGTAGAACGATATCTGGTTTACCAGGCAGATCCTTTACATGAAGACGAAAACGAAATCCTTTTTTATGTAGTAACTTGCGGATGAGTATCTCAGGTTTTGTATTCCGGCCTTTTATACCCGCCATCATGCGACTTCGGGTAGAAACATCAACGATATCTACCATGCTTTATACTCAGCTATTCTGCTTTAACACTTTTGTCAGTTGATTAAATTCTTCTTAAACATGAATCAAATCTGTTTCATTAAAACAAATTTGGTCTTTAAATATAGTTAGGCTTTATGAATAACTGTGACATATGTGTATATCTTTACCGCCTGCCCACATCAAATACTCATTCTCTATCGCCTGTTTATATGCCCATTCAGCAACCCGGTGTGAACGCTGAATATCTGTTAAAAAACCTAATTGAGAAATTTCCCTCACTATAGATTGATCATGTTTATAGTTCCGCTCCTGCCATTGCTCTAGAAAACTGTGTGACGCCAGATAATTACTTTTTAATGAATTGCACTTCTCATCTGCCAAGACGAAATTATGCCCTGTATCAGCAGGATATAGAGACCAAGGAATGAAATGATCCACCGCATATCTGGTCTTCTTAAGACTTCTTCCACAATAGAAACACTGGCATTTCTGGAGCTCAATCAGAAATTCTGCTACCTGTCTTAATTGATTACGGTTAGGCGCAAACATGAATTTATCAAGGTCCGGCAGGCCATCTAATACAACCAGGTTTTGCTTGTTCAGTCTTACAAAATCAATCCACCGTTTTTGGCAAAGTTCCTCAATAATTTCACTGAACTGCCTCAAACAATACATTACCTTGGGAAAAAGCTTTAGAGATTGTCTGGAATCATCCAGATTGTAAAGAAACTCGACGGTCTGGCCTTGTAAATTCTGCAAATATACAACGGGCATCTGCTTAACTGTTACTGCAATAGAACACTTGAGACGATTCCAATAAATCTGGTCTTTTCTTAAAGCTGCAAGGGTTTTAAATCTTTGTTGTGCCTGCTGGATCTCGGTAATAATTTTTGCCTGTTTTCCAGTACTTTGCTTGATTATAAAGGGTTCATATTGGTTAAACTGAAATGGCAGAGACTGTTTCCAGTAAAGATCAATAAATTTTTCAGCAATATCCAGATAGTCCAGCTGCAAGGCTGCACCAGTATCCTCTCCTTTTTCAATTGCCAGTCGGGTAATACTTATGAGCAAGGCAAACTTATAGGTTGAAGTAAAAGTGCCGGATTGCAGGATCTGCTGAATATGTTTTAAGAATTTCAGCTGTTCTTGGGGTGTAGGAACCAGATTAGTCATCTTTCTTCCAAAGCAGATTTAGCCACATTTCAGGTCGGTCAGGTCTTCTATCTTCAGTAAGCCACAGGTTTAAAAGCTGGATACCTGATATATGATGCAATAGTTCTTTCGCCTGTTCTTCATCTAAGTCAGTAAATACCCTGCCATCTTGTTGACGGTCTGTACTTCCATACTTGAAAGACATATAACAGACTCCCCCACGGCGTAAAGCTCTATAAATCCGTCTTACAACCTCTGGAAGCCTAGCACGCTCACAATGCAACAAAGAAGCGCATGCCCATATTCCGTCGTATATACCATGCTCATTCAAATCATAAAAACTTTGGTATCTGACAGGGATTCCTGTGAGCGCCGTAGCCTTTTCAACTAAAGCTTTTGAGTAATCCAATGCTTCAACCTGATAACCTTTATTCTTGAATGCCAAGGTATCCCGTCCTGAACCACAACCAAGATCAAGGATATGTCCATACTCTGGAATATTCTCTAAAAAAAGATAGTATAAACTCTCCATATCTACATCTAGAGTAGACTGAACAAATTGATCTGCATGTCTATCGTAATAATCTAAAGTGGCCATTTAATTGAAGTTATTGATATTAAAAATCTAAGAATAAATCAACTTTAATGCTATAAAGCAGTTTTTTCTACTTCTAAAATCAAGTTCTTCATCCATCCCGACTTTTTAGCTTCTAAAAATTTTTGAAAATCCTCCTCTCCTAATGAGTCCTTTAGTTTTTCTATTACTGCCGGATCAACAATTTGAGGACCAAAAAAATATAGTGCTGAAATAGCCCAGCCGGCTGGCTCATGTGCATACTGAAAAACATCCAGACAACGGGTGCGAATTAAACGAATAGTTTGCCCATAAAGTTTAATTTCCCTAGATCTTCCCGTTGTATAGAAAACATGAATAAGCGGCACCTGCATACTTAATCCTAGACGGTTTGCCGCTATGCCACCATGTTCCTGAAACCTGAGCGCCGTGGCTCTAGACAAGGTTTGCAGTACAGCAGCAATATCAGGTGATAAAGGTTTATTTTTAAATTGGCTTAATTTATTCCTTTCAACTTTATAATAAACTTTTGATAATATGGTATGTACTTCACCCGATAGGATAAATTTATTTAAAATCCTTTTTAATTCTTTGTTTTTTAATTCAACACCAAAATCTAGATTACAAAATAATTTACCAGCTTCAAACCTTAGATATTTTTCAATTATTAACTTTTCCTTATTACAACCACACATATTTTTAATTCTTAAAAATCAGATTTTATTCTAATTTTCAAAAATACAATATAAATAATAAATATAAGGGAGATCTATTATTTTTATTCTAAAGATAATCCAAAGTACAGAAATTTCATCCATTTTTTATAGTGTAACGATCTAGCGATTATGGTGTAACGCACATATTTTTATAGTGTAACGAAATGCCAATTATGGTGTAACGCATCATTTTTTATAGTGTAACGTACATATCTTTTATAGTGTAACGCCCTAATTTTTATAGTGTAACGTACATATATTTTCAGTTTTTTATCGTGTAACGGTAGATATGTTCAATTTTTAATCAAAAAAATTAGTTAATCAGGTAAAATCGTTATAAAACCTTCAAAAAACACCTATAAGTTTGCAAACAAATTTTTAGAGTGCTGCATAATGCTTTCAAGCGGGTTAATATAAATTACCTTATAAAATAGGAATTAATAATATGATTAATCCTTCTTTAATACTCTCTCAACAGGCCAAAGATTTAGGAAAACAACTGATTAAGGAGCTAAATATTCAACCAGGGATTGGTATTAGTGATTACTTAGGTGTTAGCAGAAGATATCACAATATGGATGCCATTTTTGTGTGGATTCAAAACAATATTGATGAAGGTAATTTCAATTATGATATTAATAAAATTAAAAGAACTTTTAAGTCGTTAATACCTGAATCTTTATCTGGATTTTAATATTACCAGTCTTATTTAGAATTGACTTCCTTAGTTTTATTTATATTATTGCCTGCGATTCTTTCCCTTATCTGTCCTGTAATTTTGGAGTTGAATGGAGATAAGGGTGGCTAAGGCAAAAATGAATCATGTTAATTCAGTATTTCCAAAGCTCGGAAATAGCAATCAGGTCATGGCCAGTCAAATATCACATCTCTACTTTTAAAACAGTCCTTTGCGAAACCCATCCTCGGTCGGCAATTTCTACTGTGTTATATCCCTATTCAACCGGCACGTTCTAAGCGCTGACCAAGTACTTCGGCAAGATAATGGATGATATGGGAAAAAATCTTTCTCACCCAAAACAGATACCTAAAGTGGAATTCTTTTACAGTAAATAAAATCAATAACTTATAGTCATTAAAGTAGAAAGAAAAACAGTAATACCAGAGTTAATTTGCCACCACAATTGGAAAAAATCTTTCTCACCCAAAACAGATACCTAAAGTGGAATTCTTTTACAGTAAATAAAATCAATAACTTATAGTCATTAAAGTAGAAAGCAAAACAGTAATACCAGAGCTAATTCGCCACCACAATTTGAAAAAATCTTTCTCACCCAAAAAAAATACCTAAAGTAGAATTCTTTTACAGTAATTAAAATCAATAACTTATAGCTATTAAAGTAGAAAGCAAAACAGTAATACCAGAGCTAATTCGCCACCACAATTGGAAAAAATCTTTCTCACCCAAAAAAAATACCTAAAGTAGAATTCTTTTACAGTAATTAAAATCAATAACTTATAGTCATTAAAGTAGAAATCAAAACAGTAATACCAGAGCTAATTCGCCACCACAATTGGAAAAAATCTTTCTCACCCAAAACAAATACCTAAAGTAGAATTCTTTTACAGTAATTAAAATCAATAACTTATAGCTATTAAAGTAGAAAGCAAAACAGTAATACCAGAGCTAATTCGCCACCACAATTGGAAAAAATCTTTCTCACCCAAAAAAAATACCTAAAGTAGAATTCTTTTACAGTAATTAAAATCAATAACTTATAGTCATTAAAGTAGAAATCAAAACAGTAATACCAGAGCTAATTCGCCACCACAATTTGAAAAAATCTTTCTCAGTCTTGTATTTATATCTTAGTTTTCAGTATTCGAGCCCTGATTCTTTATGGAATCAATACTACCAATCTAAAGATTGATGACTTTCATTTTTAGATTTTTCGCTCTTGCCTGATGCACGTTGACGTATTTTACCATGTAGTTTCAAAAGTTGGATTGGTGATAGAGGAGGCTCAGGCAAAAATGAATCGAGCTCATCAAGTATTTCCAAAGCCCGTAAAATGGCAATCAGATCAACTAGTCGTACATCTCCTTTCTCCGCTTTTAGCACAGTCCTTTTTGAAACCCAAGCTCTGTCTGCAACTTCTACTTGTGTCATGTCTCGATTCAACCGTGCTCGTTTTAAACGCTGACCAAGCACTTCGGCAATATAAGCTGGATTATCACTATGTTTAAATTTCATTTAAGGTTTAAAGCATCAATAAGCTACTTTAAAGATATGCCATTTACCTTTATTAACCAAATTTCTATGAAGCTCCTATTAAGTACTCAAATCTGCACTCAATAAATAATTTTGAGCGGTTAAATGCAAAATCTTGTACTTAACAACACAAGCTACATTCAAGAAATTTTAAAATTATTCGGTTCATCAAGGTTAAAAGGCACCACTCTCAGCCTTGCACCTTTGGTTTTCCTAAACTCAAAATCATCTAATGGTTGAGTGAATTTATCTGCTCGATATGGGTAAACCAAAATCACTTCACTTTCATGATCCAAGTAGTAATGACTATAAGCAAACATCTGCTGAATATCACTGTCCTTTAAGCCATAACGTCCACCACGATCAGTTTGATCAATCAGCTTCCACTTGGTATCCATTACAATACTTTTAGCCTTAGATCGCTCTATAAAAATATCTGGCTTGAGTTTGAATATCTTGCTCTTTTGTTGTTCACAGATATGCTCGGTAGCATGCTGTGTACTCACCTTACAATCAGGTAAATTACGGCGCAGATGATAAGCCACGTAGTATTCAAAAAGCTTTTCCATTGGAAACAATAAGCTCATACCACGCCATTCACCTTTTGTGGACACAGGCATATATTCACCAAGAATAAGTTCAGTCCATGGCTGAATCTCTGCATAGAGCGCAAGCAAGCGCCCTGACTGCCATTGTCTAAAGTCTTGCTGTATCTTTTGACTACGCGGAATTTCATTCGTCATCAAACGTAGTTCTTGAGCAAGCTTCCAATTACTCGCATCGTTGGTCTTTTTACAGACTACTTCCAATGCTGTACGAATTAATCGATTCTCTGGTCGATCTACTTCATACACATCATGCTCAATCGGAAAAATATGCTTCTTGGCAGGTGGTTGTCGCATGTATTTCACATGCTGTAATTGCCCACGTAAAAACTTTTGTTCCTCTTGTATTCGGTTATAGTCAAAACGTAAACCACGCTGAACCAAACGTTCAAATGAGGATAGAAACTGAGAAATAATCCACTCATGTAATGGTTGCCTGAATCGATTTAGATTAGCGGCACCCGTCTCTCTAAAAGGTAAGTGCAAAGATACACTGAGCATTTTCTGAAGAAGTTTACGTTCCTGCTGAATTATCTCCTGATCATCCACTCCGTTCAGCTCAATATGCTTGGGAAGGATTTCAATACGCGTACCACACGGCGTTTCAATAACGCCTACGTATTGATCAAGTTTCAACTTCCTGCGGCCTGCTAGCTCGAAGACTTTTGCACCATGTTTAGAAAATGATGCCGACAGCTCACATAGGTGCTCAAATGCTGATTGAGTTATATAGGCATGATCCAAGGTTGATTTAGAACAACCTTCATCAATACTGATGAAGGCATATTCTCGCACTGTAAAATCAGGCATAAATCTCTCCGATTAATGCTTGATAATCTTGGCAAAACTATCGATTGAATCAAATGCTGATTCTACTAATTCCCATGTCTTCTGCTCCTCAATAAAACTCTCGGATTCGGTATTAATATTCGGAAATAATGTCGAACGCACCACTGCTTTAGGTTGAAGCATGCCATTTGCGTTAAGTACCATATTGATCTTTGACCAGTCATCAAAGAAGTATTCTTGGAGCTGTGGAAGGATCTTCTGTTTAAAAATTGAAGATAAAGTTTCTAAAGTCTGTTGTTTTTCCAGACTCATGAAGTTGGCATGGCCAATACAATGGTCACGGTCTAACAGCACTTCAATACGTTGGTTGATGACTTCTAGCAACTTTCCAATATTTAATCCATTAACAATGACTTCATTTAAAAGTTCTGGTTTTGGTGGCATTTCAATAAACTTAAAACGACGGCGCAAAGCTATATCTAAGCCTGTTAGAGACCTGTCTGATGAATTCATTGTACCAATGATGTAGACATTATCAGGTATAGAAAATTCTTCTTTAGAATATGGTAGTGTCACAGAAAGAGCTTCTTCTGCTCCTTCACGTTTGGAATCTTCAATTAGGGTAATCAGCTCACCAAAGATACGAGAAATATTACCTCGGTTGATTTCATCAATAATTAAAATATATTTATTAACTAAATTAGTTGAAAGCAATGCTTCAGGTTGAAGCAGCGCAGTTAACTTAGATTTATCAACGGCATTTTCTAAATTATATACAGTCGATTGCGAGAAAATTTTCTTAAAATAATCCTCATTTTTCAAACTTGGAGAAAATGTTTTTAGCCATTTAACTTTTCTCAGTTGATGATATCCAAATTCTTGATTCTCATCATATTCATATTCACCAGTCACCTCTGCAATAGCTCTGAATTTTAGATTGCCATCAGTGATAATGACTAAATCACCATTTTTAATTTTATTTTTAAAGGTATTTACATAACCAGCAGCTGTATCTTCACTATCTTTAGAGTAGTGGGACTCCTGTAATTGATTTTTTACTGACTGGATATCATCACAGTGACTGAAATTAATCGCATCTCCCCAGCCTAAAAGAATGACATCATTATCTAAACATGAACGATATAAATCATCTTCAATTCCAGCGCGGCCTAAAGACATTTTCCAAATTTTTTTATTGGATAGATCTATTTCACTCTCAATATTAGAATGAACATTACCCTTCGCCAGTTCAACAATTTCTTTAAATACCCCTGCTTTCACTGGATATTTTAGATTACCATCTTCATCTGTTTCAGCCCGAATTCCTTCAATAAAGTCTTCATAGCTAAAACTTTGATGAAAAGTTACAAACTTGATCTGACCTTTTTTCTTATATTGATCAAAACGCTCTTTTAGTGCTTTACGATCTTCTGATTCCAAGACATCTAACGGCTTATTTTCAATAATCGATAATGCGTGGTTAATTGTATGATAGGTTTTACCTGTACCCGCTGCGCCAAATAAAATACGGTTTAAAGATTGTTGCATGATTACTTCGTCCACTAATTCTTTCGTTCGCTGTTTCTTTTGTTTGTTATCCAAATAGCCTTTCCTGACCAGTGCAAAAAGTTTTTCCACATATGGGAAAAACGCTTGTTCACCTTGATCAGCCAATAAAATAGGTAAAAATTCTGGAAGTGGTAATTTCGGATACAGGTGTTCATAACCAATTCGTTTGGTATTTACCTTACTTACAATGGGAATAATGAAAGGGTCATTAAAATCTTGATATAAAAATGCAATCATCCATTTCAGTCCTTTAGTGAACTGAATCTGGTCAATTGCGTTTAAATCACGACGCTGAGCAGCATCTACAATATCAAGTATTTCCTGTTTGATCTTCTGGAATGCCTGCTCTTGAGTATTACCAAGCCGTTTATTCCACGAATATGGTCGTTGATTATGATATTTTTCATTATCCCCTAAGCTAACAGGCTCCCAGAATTCAAAATAACAAGAAAAGGTAGGATCCCCCTGCGTTGGATCAAAAGTATCAATCTGGGCAATAAAACATTCTTTGCTTTTAGCTTGATGATATTCTTCCACTGTTAAATTTTTAAGACGTTCTACAGGCCATAATTCCAAGAAAGCCTTAATTTTACGCTCCAGCGCCGTGATCTGGTCGCCAGTTTGTTCATACCACTCACAAAAATTTTCAAGCTCATTCAAATTGCTAATAAGCACAGAAAATATTTTATTGCCTACCTGTAATGTTTTTGCATGTGTGGCAAGGTGATGGTGTCTAGGAGCTGTTTCTGAATATTCTTTCTTAATTAATAATTTGATTTCTTCTGGTGGTTGGTGATCACAAAAAATAATCGGTGTTTTAGATTTTGGATCTAAAGCCAATTCTCTTCCCAAAGGTGTTTTAAATGCTGCTATATGAACTGTTCCTGAATATGTACTAGGATATCTTTCTTTAAGATACTCTACTGCTTGGGCAGCGTTTAAACTCTGATTTTGATAATCTAAAGGCAATAAACCCTGCCCATCTAGTGTCATTCCAAATTGAATAGCATATTCTTTTAACTTATATAACCAATCTACAAATTTTTCATTAGCTAAGTTTTTATAAGAAAAATTCAAAGCAAACTTCGAATCAAATTCTGTAATAAAGTCAGCTAAAGCCTGAATAACTTCAAGTTTAAAATAAAATTTACCATCTTCATTATTTCCTAAGTGACTCACTAAGAGAAAATCTTTTACCCTGCTTGTCAAAATGGGTTTGATGCCAAATCCTAAATAACCAAATTTACCACTACCTGCATGATAAATATCGATATTTGGAAATACATTGTGTATATCGTTGATTGCTTGCCAAAACCATTCAAGTTCGGCATCTTCCAAATTTTCTAAAAACAGCTCAATGCGATCTACTTCAAATTTCAGCTGCAGTTCTTGCAAATCCACTTTTTATTACCTATTACTTCACGAATACTTAATTCACTAAAACCCTTTTACAACACAAGAAATATTTATCTCGCATTACCATGCTTAACTGTATTTATTTAAATCCCACCAATTCATTCTTCGGATGAACTTTTTTCCATACTCTAGCTTATGACAGCCAGGCTTTACTTTCTTTGTCCCAGATACGGCGGCATCAGGTCATCAAACTGCTGATCTGTTTCTTGCGATACATCATACTCCCAATGTTCTTCGTATATACGACATGTCAGATCCAGAATTCTTTTTGAAAGTACGTGATGTCCAATTATGAATTGTTCTTCTGTTATGGCTCAGTATGCATAATCACGTACATATTGCACAGAATGTTCTAAGGCTTCTTCTGTTTCCCTTACCCATAATTTGAAACAGGGATCTCCACTTAAACAATCGATAAACTGTTTAAAGTCATTTAGTTTATTGATGAATGTTATATTGGCTTTCAGAATATTGTGAAATGCTTGTGAAAGTCCTTGAGTGTCATATATATCAATCTGCAATTTGTATAAGTTATCTTGAATACCCCTGTCATTACGTGCCGTGTTTAACACTTAACTTCCCTCATTTTTGTATATACGACAAACTTAGAATTTATAGCTGTGAATTCTGCCTTACTCACACCAACAATTCTAGTAAATCATGGGCTTGATAATTCAACTTTTAATTGATTAACAACAACTAATCAAAGAGTTTGGATTGTTGAATATATTTTAGCAGTCGGTCAGTTCTCGGGTATATACGACAATCAAGCCCTAAATACTGGATATCCAGTGCTATAGTACGGAGAAGTTGGCGCCGTATCGTATAAGAGGCTTTACAAATCCTTTGCCATAAAGATTTAGTAATCTGCAAAATACGAAGCGTTTTATTCAAATTCTCTTTTTTTTGTTCCCTTTTTTTAATTTTTTGCACTTCTGCATTCTTGAAGTCATACCCTTTATCCATCAGAAAGTCAGTTAACAGATCTGACCATCGCACAAAGTTTTTGTTCACCATTGCAACCGTATACTCTTGCAGAATGAATCCATATTTTCTGGCAGTATGCTTATTTTTATCGGATGCCAACTGTGCAATATCCCAGATCGTTAGACCTGCGCCGTGGGCAATATCTTCGTGTAATTTTGTACTACTTTTCTCTTTTACCAACCGATGTTTTATTAAGTAGTTAATGACCTTGGTGTCTAACTTATCTGTATCAGAAGCACAGTTCTGCAATTTGACACCGTACTTCCGATTAGGAGTTTTAATTCCACTGAGCTTACACTTTGCAGACCATGCTTTATATAAATCTTTCTCAATATTGATCAATTCCTTGGCAGTATAGAACTGCTCTGAAATAACCAGAATATGCAGGTGTGGATGCCACCCCGATTTTTCAGAATAAGTGACTTCAAGTACCGTGATATGACCAACTTTAGAAAAGATGTTCCTCAACTTTCCTGATCGCATTCCATCTATAAATTTTCCCTGAGCTACCTTTAGCTTTTCAAGTAGATCGATTAAACGATCTCTTAAGGAATGTGGAATTGTTAATGTCATCATATAAGCATGCAAACCTAAGTCATTGATGACCTTTTGAAGCTCTATTAGTTCAGCCTTTTTCTGTGCACCCAATCGAGCGACACAGGTTGGACATACCCAGCACTTCCTGCATTCCTCTATTTTGCTATATGTCACTTTTTTCGTGTCAGTCCGATATTGAATTTCAACATTTGCATGTTTTGGTATTACAGCTTTTCCACACCTAACACTGCCATGCACAGGGTCAAACTTTTTAATTTCTCTTTGAATTATTTCTAGCAACCTGTATTTAAAACTACTGCCTGATTTACGCTTATCTGACACGGTTTCATAATCTGTTTTGTTGGATAACTTTCCTCTTTTAATATCTAAAGGGTTTCCACTTTTCTGGAGCATTTCCAAATCAGCAGGTAGAGTAGATTGAAATTGCTTGCTAGGATGCTGATAAAAATTAGCCATGAAATTTTTCGGTTACTTAAAAACCAGAAAAATACATGTTTCAAAATTTTGACAATTGTTTTGGTGCAGAAAAATGAAAAAATGATCATACGGGAGGTTGTTTTAGGTCACTGAATCACTACCCCTTACTTCAATTTGATTAAAGAATAGACATTTAAAACACCTAAAATATTCACGCTTTTTGGATCTATTTTTTTTATTCCCTATTTCCCTAAAAATGCTTTTTTATTATTAAAAACACAAAAAATAGCGTCAGTTCTTTTATTCTTTATAACAGTAAATAATCTTAAAAAAATAAAATATACAAAAGACCTAACCTAATGATTTTCAATATTTTTATATTTACAAAACATGAAAAAGCATTAAAAATTAAAGAATAATACGTACTAGGAACTCTAATGAGAAAATTTGCAAAAATCCAAAATGCTTTTAATTCTTTAAAACAACAGGGATTTGGAGCAATTAGATATTAATATTGATCTTATGACTCGGTAGCAATCGGTCAATTAATCCGCAAACAAAGAACTCAACAAAGTATTACTCAAGAGTCTCTAGCACTTCAATGTGGTATCGATCGAAGCTACATGGGGAGGATTGAGCGTGGGGAAGTAAATCTTACTGTCGAAAAATTATATGAAATTGCCTCGGTCTTAGGTGTAAGTGCAAAAGAATTATTACCTTAATACTTGATGTACAAGCACTCAATTTTTTTAAATAATAGTCAAATATAGTCCACTATATGTCTGATCAATAGAAATTTAAAGTATAATCATATAGTTGCCTGGATTTTCGTCAACCCAAGCGAATGTATTTCAATTTGAAGATTTGGTTAGGTAATCTGTGACACAAGAAAAATTAGAAGAGCTATACGCTTACAAAGGGAAAGAAAAAATTTTAAGCGAAATTAGTAGTTATAATATTTTATATCTTTTAACTATTAGTCTTCATATTTTTCTAACCCTCTATATATCTATAATTTGTGCGTTATTTATATTTTCATATAACTTTTTTTCAACTTTAGATATCAATATTTTAAATAAATACATTTCATTAAATATTGGTAAAAACAATACATTTTCTAATGACTTAAAAAATGCATCATTATATTTATTTGCTGCTCAAGCAACTCTGATCGGTTTAATCTTCCCTATTGTTATTGCATATGTAAGTTTAGCCAGCGTAGGAAGAGCAAGTTCAGATAAATTAATGAATATTTATAAAACTCATACAGGGTTTAATCTTCTAGCAAGTAGCTCCTTTTTACTTCTAGCATCTTATGCTTTTCTATTTATTTTTGATTCATTTTTTAATATTTCTTTATTTAAAATATCCCAATTTTTATTTTTAATTTGGTTTGTTTTTAACCTATATCTTATTTATGTGTTTTTATCTAAAACCGTTGATTTTATATATGGCTCAAAGAAAATAGAAGAAATTACAAAATACTCTTACAATCATATAGATGGTTATAGAGATGGATTTTTAGTAATTGCGGATGAATTAAGCTATTTTCTGGAAAATAAAAATATTTCTCGAGCTAAAGAATTAGAGATGGAACTTGTTGAGTTCTTACAGACTATCTATATAAAACATGGGTTTTCTAATGATGATATGCATTTCTTTTTAGCTGAAATAAGAAAAATTATAGATAACACAATGGACTACAATAATTCGCATTCAATAAAAAATGTTTTATATATTTATTATTATTTAGGAAGTAGATTAAGCAAAGTAAATCAAGATGTTTTTATAAACAACTTACTTGAAATGAATTATGTAGTTTTATTCGATTTAAAAAATAAGCTAAATTTATCTAATAGTTATAAAGATCATGTTTACTCTATATTTCTTGCATCTTGGGACTCATGGAATAAATGGAATTTTTTATTAAAAACAAATATCTCCAAGTCTTATTATAATTACTATACTTTTCTAGTAGCATCATTTTATATAAAAAATAATAGAGATTTAGAAATGATTCTTGATACTCTATTGAGAATACCAGAAAATGTTAAAGCTGATTTTTGGAATATTGAAAAACATAAATCTATTATGGGGAACAATATATGTGATGATTCTTTTATCAATCTATGCATTGAAACTAAATTCTGTATAATAAAAAATATTTTAGAAAGTAATTTTGATATTGATTATAAAAAAAGATACATAAAATCTATTTTAAGTAATACAACTTTATTGCACGGAACTACTGAAATTAGATCCATAACTACAGTTAAAAGTGCTGAAGACCTAATTTTTAGTATACTTCGAATAATTGATAATCCATATTATTCGGAATATTTAAATAACATGCTTGATAAAAGTAAGTCATCTAATAGAGTGACCAATAGAATGTACTGGATGGACACAAGTAGTTATTTAAATAAAATTACAGAAACTTATGTATATATTTTTGATCAATTTATAAAAAATAAATCAATTTCAAGCTTTAATGTCAATGTTTACCTGAATAATTTGGATATTAATGAAAGAAATAAAATTCTTAATATTATTACTAATTACATAAAGGAAATAGATAATATTGAATTCATACACAATTATTTTGATAAAGGAAAAATAAAACTATTAAAAGGACGATATGTTAATTTAATTTCATCATTAAGAAATATGATTCAACTCAATATTATTGATTATTTTTCAAAATCAAAACTAACCATTGAGGATAAGAATAATATATTCTATGGAGAGTTTGAAAGTGTGTATCACAATCTTCTTTTAAGTATTTTTTCTGAGTTATTAGTTTGGAAAAATGTCATTGTTAATTCAATGCCAATTACTTTTAATTATGAAATTGAATATATAGACCCCAAATCAATTTTAGATCAAGATGTAATTTACTCCAATAACTATAATTTATTTGATCAATATTTTTTAGATGATATATTTAATAGCGTTGATAAATATGAAAAAAAATCAAATGATCCAATCACTGATATTTTAGATTTAATTAAAGCCTTCAATATAAAACAACCTGTAGTGTTAATTTTTTGTCAATCATTTATTGATGAAATTTTAAATGGAAATTGTTCATTCAATGTTGAGTTTACAAATTCTAATACTTATATAATAGATGGCGTAGCTTTTCAATATATGGCTAATTATAAATCTAACTATTATAGTTTTGTTTTTAATACAAATCTAATTAATTCCATTGAGATTTTATCTGGCAATAAAGTTTTTGATCAATCGTCTATTGAATTACTATCTTCACCTCCACCTAGCTTTAATTTGCATTTTAAGATCAATTATATTTTTAAGTATAAAATAAATTTTGATTTAGGTTACTCCTTGTATTTATTTATGAAAATTTAGGAGGTTTTAGGAAATTTATGTCTAATAAAATTAAGCCATCACAACTTACAAGATTAGGGTATGAATACCAAGACCTGGCGAATTCAAACATGAGGTGCGACAGTTTCAAAAGCCTTATGATAATCAACAAGCTGAGCAAATTTCTCTAATGGTGTAAGCCAATCTAACGCTTTTCTAGGACGAGTATTCAGTGACATGGCAACTTGATTTAAATAATGCTGATCTGCCTGATTTAAATCAATCCCTTTAGGTAAATATTGCCTAATTAAACCATTCATATTTTCGCATGTACCTTTCTGCCATGGCGAATGTGGGTCACAGAAATATA